>JBBQCQ010000670.1:0-2745 GCA_038318835.1 Gemmatales bacterium
CCCACAGGGAGAACTTCCCCCCCTCGCCGGGGTGGACGATCACGTTGGACGGCTTCAGGTCGCGGTGGACGATGCCCCGCGCGTGCGCGCGGCCGACGATCTCGGCCAGCCGGCGGATGATCTTCAGGGCCGCCTCCGGCTTCGGGCTGTCGTACTTCGTCCGCCACTCGGTCATGAGGCCGGTCAGGTCGTAGCCGTACACGAAAGCTGTTTCCAGGCACGGCAGTTCGGCGTCGAGGTAGACCGACCGCAGGGGCACGATGCCGTTGATCTCGTTCAAGGTGAATGCCTTGACGAACAACTGCTCGCTGGCCGCCATGCGGGTGGCCGTCTCGGGATCGACGGCGAACTTCAACGCGGCCGGGGAGGCGGCCCCCTCGGCATTGTCGATGCCCAGCCACACCTCGCTGCACTCGCCCAGGCCGCGGAGTTCGGCCAGCCGCCAGTTGTCGAGCTTCTTCGGCGTCTGCCCGATCCGGTACTGTGCCCGCCGGGGCGGCAAGTACGAGAGCAGTTGTTCGCCCTTGTAAAACTCGGTGGCATCGCCGCCGGTCTTGCCCTCGGGGTCGGACGGCCGGCGGAACATCTGGCGGACGGTCGTGGGGAAGTGCGTCAGGTAGTCGACGAGGGCATCGCGGTGGGGCACGTTCTGCACGCGAGACAGCCGCTCGATCATCTTGGCCACGTGGGCCAGGTACGTCTCGTCGTCGGTGGACGCGAGTTCTTCGAGGGCGTGGTGAATGTCTTCGCTCGGCCCGTGCTTCCGCATGTAGTCGAGGGTCGTCTTCGACACATCGCTCATTACGTCGCCGTAGGGGATGTCGCCGGCGAGGGCGCGCCGGCCTTTTTCGCAGAACGCCTGACCGACGGCGTCCAGCAGGGTGTCGAGAAGGGCCATACGAACGGCTCCTTTGCGAGAAGGGAGGAACCGGTGGGCAGAGATTAAGGACCATTCTAACCAGAATTGAAAGTCGAACACAAGCGCCAGATCGTGAAGTTGCGATGAGAAGTGCGAAGGGGCATCGGGAAATCGGCACGGGCGACGGCCACGAGAATAACCTAACCGCGCGAACCTCGCCGGTTTGCCGACTGTCAAACTCTCATCAAAAATTCCTGTATCGGAACCCAGCCCGGCGGGTACTTATGGAGGTACGCTGACGTTGCCCGCCTGCCCCGCCCCGCTTTGCACGAATTGGACCTACCAAGGTATCGAATCTGTAACGCCGTCTGAGATAATCCCCCGCCCTTGTCGTCCTATAGAATAGTTGCCACCACCCCGAGGTCATTATGGACCGCCTGCCAAACCCCAAACACTCGCCCGAACTCGTGGCCGGGGCAGGCGTTTCGACCGACAACGGGCAAGAAAGCTGGCTGAACGCGCTCACCCTGCCGCACATCGAGACGGTCGGCCCTGCGTCCCTGCCCACGATCCCCGGGTTTGAGCTACTACAGGAAATCGGCCGCGGCGGCATGGGCGTGGTTTATCAGGCCCGTGACGCGATGACGGGGCAAGTCGTGGCGATCAAGGTGCTCCTTGCCGGGGCGCACGCGGGGCCGCTGGAACGCGAACGCTTCCGCCGCGAGATGACCTCGGCTGCCATGCTGCGGCACCCGAACGTCGTGCAACTGCTGAACGCGGGCGAACATCAGGGGTTGCCGTACCTTGTGCTCGAGCACATCGACGGCGGCACCCTCGCGGACCGCCTCAACGGCACGCCGTGGGCACCGACGGCCGCCGTCAAGCTGGTGGCGCACCTGACGAACGCCGTGCAGTTCGCGCACAGCCATGGTGTTATTCACCGCGACCTGAAGCCGGCGAACATTCTCTTCGCCGCCGACGTGCCGAAGCTGGCCGACTTCGGTCTGTCGAAGGCCGTCGGCACCACGAACGCGGCCCGCCCGGCGACCGAAACCGGGGCGGTCCTCGGCACGCCGAGTTACATCTCGCCCGAACAGGCCACCGGCGACAAAGACCTCGGTCCCACGACCGACGTGTACAGCCTTGGCGCGATCCTTTACGAACTGCTCACCGCCCGCCCGCCGTTCGACGGCAAGACGACGCTCGACATCGTGCTGAAGGTGCTGAACGATTCGCCGGTCGCCCCGACGCGGTACGCCCCGGAACTGCCCGGCGACCTGGAAGCGATCGTGCTGAAGTGCCTGCACAAGACCCCGGCGAAGCGATATGCGACGGCCGCCGACTTGCTCGCCGACCTGCACCGGTTCATGGTGGGCGACGCGGTCCTGGCTCGCCCGCCGTCGGTCACGCGGCGGCTGTTCACCTGGTTCTCGCGCCGCCCACGGCTGACAACCGCCACGGCCACGACGGCCGTCATGCTGTTGCTGATGCTCGGCTTCGCGGCCTACGCCATCGGCAGCATGCGCGAAGCTACCCGCCGGGCCGATCAGGCCGTGGCCGCCGCCGCAACGAGCCGCCAGGACGCCGACCGGGCAAGGGCGGACGCCGACGCGATTCGCGCGACTGCCGAGCACGACCGCCGGCAGGCGACCGAACTGCGGGCGAAGTACGAACAGCTTCGCGGCTTCCTGGAATCGTTCCGCCCCGGCAAGATGGCAGGTGTGGTCGAACCGATGCGGAAGCTGAAGGGGTAAGGTTGCTTCCGTAATCAACGGCGAGCCGGCACCGCCAGGTGCCGGCGCGCCGTTGCGGTTGCACAGCCCCTCACACGTAGGGGTTAGCCGTCTTCTCTTGCGGGGCTGGCGGCCCCAGAAACAGGCTGGAGG
>JBBQCQ010000671.1:0-2730 GCA_038318835.1 Gemmatales bacterium
GACGGCGAGCCGAAGGCGGCCGAGGACACGCCTCCGTCGCCCAACCCCGACGCCACGCCGTGACCGCCTTTACGGCTTCGGGCCGGCCTTCTGCTTCTCGTAGAGCACCTTGAACACATTCTCTTTCGGCGGCACCGCGTCCTCGTTCACCAGGTACGGCGGAAGGCTCGCCCACCACGTGTCGTACTCCACGTCGAGTTTCTTCACCACGTCGGGGTGGGCCGCGGCCACGTCGGTCTTCTCCCCGATCTCGGCTTGCACGTCGAACAGTTGCCACGGTTGCGCCGCCTTACCGGCCGACACCAGGTGCCAGCGGGCCGTGCGAACCGAACACCCGATGTGCTTGTAGTCGTTCACCTTCCCCTTTGGCCATCGCCCGACGTGCGTGATGAGCGTGCGGTCGGCCCACTCGGCCGTCGGCGTTCGCAACAGCGGCACGAGGCTGCGGCCCTCGACCTGCTTTTGCACGTCCGCGGTCGGCGTTGCCCCGGCGAGTTCCGCCAGCGTCGGGAAGAAATCGACATGGGCCGTGAGGCGGTCGCAGTCGGCCGGCGTGAGAGTGCCCGGCCACCGCCAGAAGGAAGACGCCCGCGTGCCGCCGAGCCACGGTGTGCCTTTTTGGCCCCGCATCCCGGCGTTGAAGACGGGCACGCCGGCTGTCCCGCCGTTGTCGCTCATGAAGACCACGAGCGTGTCCTTCTCGATGCCCCATTCCTTCAGCTTGGTGAGCAGTCGGCCGACGTTGTCGTCGATGTTCGCGATCATGCCGAAGAACTTCGCCACGTTGGGTTGCTTCACCTTGTCCGTGTATCGGGCGGCGTCCGCGGGCAGCACATCGAGCGGAGCGTGCGGGGCATTCGTGGGTATGTAACAGAAGAACGGTTTCCCTTTCCCCTTCACGCCGTCCATCCACGTCGTGGCCTGGTTGAAGAACATGTCGGTGCAGTAGCCGGTGGTCTTCTCGAAGGTGCCGTTGTGCAGCAGGGTCGGGCCGAAGTACGAGTTGCCGGGCACATCGCCGCAACTGCCGGGGTAGCTCTGGCCGATGCCGCCGGCCCCGTGGATGAACACCTCGTCGAACCCGCGGCGGTTCGGCTGCCGGTCGGGTTCGTCGCCCAGGTGCCACTTGCCGAAGATGCCGGTCGTGTACCCCGCGGTCTTCAACACCTGCGCGAGGGTGGTGGCGTTCGGCGTCAGCCGTTCTCGCTCGTTGATGGTGTGCGTGATGCCGTTCTTGAACTCGTGCCGCCCGGTGAACAGGGCCGAGCGCGTCGGCGCGCATGTGGGGCTGACGTGGAAGTCGGTGAAGCGAACCCCCTCGGCGTGTAGGCGGTCGAGGTTCGGGGTCTTCAGGATCGGGTTGCCGTGGGCCGACACATCGCCGTAGCCTTGATCGTCGGTGAGGATGAAGACGATGTTCGGCTTCTTGCCGGCGAGTGGGTCGGCCGCCGTGGCGGTGAGGGCGAATAGCAGGACCGCGACCGAGAAGAGGGCACGCATGAGAGTCGGCCTCGAAGAGTGTGGAAGGTCGGCACCCTTGTCCTATGGATTGCGGCCGGTGCCCGCGGGGGTGGGCGACTCCAACGCCTTCTTCACCACCGTCGTCCACGCAGCGTAGCCAGCGTCGGTCAGGTGCAGGCCGTCCTTCTGGAAGAACTCCGGGTTCGGCTTGCCGTCGGTGCCGAGCGTCACCGGCACGATGTCCACGTACACCAGTCGCGGGTCGGCCTCGCAGACGCCCTTCACCATCCGGTTCGCGGCTTGTTGCACGTCGTACATCTTCCACCGGGCGATGCTCGGCTTCACCGGCAGGTACAAGATGCGAGTCTTCGGTAGCTTCGCGTGAACGACCTTCGCGAACGCGGTGAAGTCGTCGCGGAGTTGTTCCGGCTTCCGCTTGCTGGCGATGTCGTTGTCGCCAGCGTAGAAGACGATCGTCTTCGGTTCGTGCGGAAGAATCAGCCGGTCGGCGAACATCGTGCTGTCGCGAATCTCCGAACCGCCGAACCCGGCATTGATGTACTTCCGGTCGGGGAACGACTTGTCGAGCTTCCACAGCCGGATGGACGAACTGCCGGCGAACACGACCCCGCCCTTGGCCGGCGGGTCTTTCTTCAACTTCGCTTCGATGCCGGCGACTTCCTTCTCCCACTTCTCGAACCGCGGGTCCGGGTTGGCCGCGAGCATCGCTGCGAGGACGAGGGTGGACGTGAACATGAGGCACCTCGGGGGAAAGCGATTAAACCGCCACGGCCGTTTCGCGGCGGAGCGGCTGCGCGGTGAGCGTTTGGAATTGAACAGTGTCGGTCGTTACGATCCGCCACGTCGCCGGTCCCGCCGAATCGAGAATGCCATCGACCTGTTGGCCGACGAGGCGTTCGATTTCGAGCGTCGGGAACCGCCAGATCGGCAGCCACGTCGGCCAGTTCGGGGTGATGTAGTAACCAATGGCCTGTTCGAGGAGACCCAGAGCGTCGCTTGGTAAGGGGCGGAGTTCAAAAAGACGTTCGTCGAGGCCGTCGGGGTTGTACGCCTCGTCGAGGAGATCGAAGCGATAGACGAGTCCGCCGTCGCCGAGTTGGACGACCCCGTTCGTCGCGCCGTTGGAGTAGCCCAGGATCAGGACCCGGGTGACCGGCGACGGCTCGTTCAGTCCTTCGTGGAAATCGTGCATGGCAACTAACCTCGGCCGAACAAACGGTTGAACGCCTCAGCAACTTTGGGCGTAAT
>JBBQCQ010000672.1:0-2727 GCA_038318835.1 Gemmatales bacterium
CCCGCCGCGATTGGCTCGGCGTGTCCGCCGGCCTCGGCCTTTCGCTGTCCGGCTGGCTGCCGCGGCTCGCCGCCGAGACGGCCTCCAACGCGAAGCGCAAGCGGTCGTGCATCCTGCTGTGGATGAACGGCGGGCCGTCCACGATCGACCTGTGGGACCTGAAGCCCGGCCACGACAACGGCGGGCCGTTCAAGGAAACGCAGACGAACGTCCCCGGCATCAAGATCAGCGAGCACCTGCCGACCCTCGCGAAGTTCATGGACAAGATGGCCATCCTCCGCGGCATGTCCACGAAAGAAGGCGACCACGAACGCGCCAGCTTCCAGATGAAGACCGGCCAACTGCCGATGGGGCCGATCCCGTACCCGAACATCGGCTCGCTCATCTCGAAGGAGATCGGCGACCCGACGGCCGAGCTGCCGAACTTCGTCAGCATCGCGTCGCGGCGGATCTTCTTCCAGAACGAGCCGACGTCGCCGGGGTTCCTCGGGCCGAACTACGCCCCGCTCATGGTCGGCACCTCGAACGCCTTCAACGAGCCGACCGGCGACAAGATGTGGGAGCAACTCAAGGTCGAGAACCTCGCCCGCGCGAAGAGTGTGGACGCCAAGCACGCCGACAACCGGCTGTCACTCCTCCGCGACATGCAGGAAGAATACGCGGCCGGTCGGCCGACAACCATCAGCGATAGTCACCTCGCGGCCTACGATCGCGCCGCACGGCTGATGACTTCGAGTGCCGCGGAAGCGTTCGATCTGGCGAAGGAGAAGCCGGAGGTGCGAGACCGCTACGGCAAGTCGCTATTCGGCCAGGGCTGCCTGCTCGCCCGCCGGCTGGTGGAGAAGGGCGTGCCGTTCGTCGAAGTGACCATGAGCGGCTGGGACACGCACGGCAACAACTTCGACTTCGTGAAGAAGAACAGCGAGCACCTCGACAAGGGTTGGGGCCAACTGATGATCGACCTGAAGGACCGCGGCCTGCTCGATTCGACCTTGATCGTGTGGATGGGCGAGTTCGGCCGCACGCCGCGGATCAACGGCGGCAACGGCCGCGACCACTACCCGAACGCCTGGGCCACAGTGCTGGCCGGCGGCGGCATCAAGGGCGGCCAGGTGATCGGCAAAACCAGCCCGGATGGCACGACCGTCGAGGATCGCAAGACGAGCACGAACGACCTGTTGGCCACAGTCTGCGGTGCGCTCGGCGTGGACCACGAGAAGCAGAACATGTCGAACGTCGGCCGCCCGATCCGCATCGTGGACAAGACCGCGAGGCCGGTGACGGAAGTCCTCGGCTGACCTATATAGCCGCCGGTTTACCGGCGGGTTTTACAACCGAAAGCCCTGCCGGTAAACCGGCGGCTATATCTCCATGACACCTCTACTCTTGTCCCTGCTCTGCGTCTCCGCGGCCGAGCCGCCGCTTGGCCCCTCCCGCGGCCTCCCGCGGCCGGCGGGGCCGCGCGGCGATGCGTTCATCCTTGGTGCGGCCGCACGCACGTTCCAGCGGGTGCTGCCCCCCTTCCAGTACGACGTGACGGCCGCGTTCCCCGATACGCTCGAAATCGTCTACCTCGCGAACGCCCGGCCGGTTCATGTGCGCGTCACGCTGCGGGTCAACGGCAAGCCGCTCGCCGAGGCGTGGCAGACGCACCTGCGGAAGCTGTTCGACACCTTCGACCGCGACGGCGATGGGTCGCTCAACCGCTTCGAGGTCGAGAATATCTTTTCGCCGAAGGGCCTCAGCGGGCTGCTCGGCGGCAACTCCTACTACGGGGCCGGTGACGACGGCAAGACGCTCGAAGACCTGGACCGCGACGCCGACGGGCGGGTGTCGTTCGCCGAGTTCGTGGCCGGGTACGCCGAGGCCGCGGCCGACCTCGTGCGACTGCGCTCGGTCACGCACGATGACTCGGTCGATCAGGCGTTGACGAAGGAACTGTTCCAGCGGCTCGACGCGAACGGCGATGGCAAACTGTCGAAGGCCGAACTCGCCGGGGCCGAGGGCATTCTGCTCGCGCTCGACACCGACGAGAACGAGAGCCTGTCGCCCGACGAGGTCCGCAGCGTGCCGAAGGTGACGGCCGACTTCCCCGGCATGGCCCAACCTGTCCCGAGGCCGAAGCCCCCGGTGGCCGACCCGAACCTGCAGCTTTACCGCGGCGGCGTCCCCGGCACGGTTGTGCAACTCCTGCTAAAGAAGTACGACGCGAACCAGGACTTCGCTCTCACCCGTGCCGAGATCGGCCTGGACGCGGACGCCTTCGCGAAGCTCGACACCAACGCCGACGGCAAACTGATGGCGGCTGAACTCGATAGCTGGCGAACGGCCGAACCGGACTTCACGGCCACGGTGGACGTGGTGCAACATTACGAGAAGCGCTTCGTCGAACTGAAGTCGCGAGGCGGCAAGATGCCAGCCGGGTGCGAACTGCGGACCGGCGAGTACGGCCGCGTCGTCCTCCGCATCGGCACGCAACTGCTCGACCTGAGCACGGCCACGCCGCCGATGGGGGCCGTCGCACAACGGGCGACCGACCAGCTCAACAGCGCCTACCCGGCCGACAAGCAAGTCGTCACCGAGAACGATATCAGTGGCCCGCAGTTCCAGTTTCTGCGGGTGGTGTTCGACGCGGCCGACCGCAACGGCGACGGCAAGCTGACCCGCGGGGAGTTCCAACAGTACCTCGAACTGCAAGAGGAAACGATCGGCCTCGCTCTCTCGGCC
>JBBQCQ010000673.1:0-2726 GCA_038318835.1 Gemmatales bacterium
GACCTGTACCGCCGGCACGCCGACCGGGTGCGGCTGGTGGTGTTGGACTTGCTGATGCCCGTGATGGACGGCGGTACAACCCTGGAACGCCTCCGCGAGCAGTCGGCGACACTGCCGGTGATCGTGATGAGTGCGTATTCCGACTTCGATCTGAGCGGCCAGTTCGCGAGCGGTTCGCCGATCGCACTGCTGAACAAACCCTTCCGCCCGTCGGAGCTTCTCGCGCGGGCGGCCACGTTTTTCGCCCCGGCAAAGATGGATCGGGCGAGCCGAACTCCGTAAGGAGTCGGGTGAATCGCAATGATATTCACCCGGCACCTGACGGTGCTCGGCTTGTTCAATCGCTACGCCGCCACTTTCTCGCGCTCGCGACTTCGCACGGCGGGCGGCCGCTTCAACTTCATCCCGTCCATCACGCGCAAGATTGCGGGTAGCAGCACGAGCGCGGCGGCCATGCAGAAGGTCACGCCGAGGGCCAGCACCAGGCCGAGGCTCGCCATGCCGCGGTGGCGGGCGAGGATGAGCGTGCCGAAGCCGAGGACCGTCGTTAGCCCGGCCACCGTGATGCCGCGACCGGTGGCGGCACTCAGCCGGTACAGGCGGCCGGGCAGGCGGTCGGCGTAGTCGTGCAAGACGTGAACGCCGTTGTCCACGCCGACGCCGACGATCAGCGGCAGGGCGATCAGGTTCGCCGGGTTGAGCGGCACGCCGGCCAGGCCCATCACGCCGAGCGTGGCGATCATGCCGACCGCCAGCGGGAACAGACCGAGCAACAGCGACCGCAAACTGCGGAAGTCGAGCCACAGCACGGCGATGATGACCAGCAGCGCGAGCAGGCCGGCCCGCTCGAACCCACCCTTCATCTGTCGGAGGCCTTCGAGCGTGCGGAACGATTTGCCGGTGGCCAGCGGGTCCACGGTCGTCGCCGCCTTCGTGAACGCTTCGAGCTTGTCGTAATCCCACAGCGACTCGGCCGCGAACGCCCGCACCAGGAACTCGCCGTTCTTGCCGATGTACCGCTCGCGGAAGTTCGTCGGCAGGTCGTCGAGCGCGATCGGCTCGGCATGGCTGACGGCCCGCAGTTCGTGCAGGTCGGCGAGCAAATCGAGACGCAGGCGGCGGTCGAACTCTTGCAACCGTCCGACCGCACCGGGGGCCGCCAGCGCCGCCGTAAGGCGGTCCACCGACGGCCCGCGAAGGTTGGCGAGAAGTTCCCGCACGGCGGCCAGGTCGCTCGGCAGCGGATCGGGGATGGTGTCCGGCAAGGACGACAACTTTGCGTGAACGGCGGCCACCAGGGGCAGCTTCTCGGCTTGCCCATCCGGCACCAGCGAGGCCGCCTCGATCACCCGGCCGACGCCGGGCAGGCTCTCGTACTTCGCCTTCAGTGCTAGGGCCTCGTCGCGGGTCGCGGCCAGGCTCATCGCGTCCCAGGTCGCGCCGGCCGCGTGGCCGATGAGTTCGTGCTCCCACGCCACCGAGTCGAGGCCGCGGGCCTGCATGTTCAGCAGGTTCGCATCGTAGGTCAGTGTCCCACCGAAGGCCGCACACGCCGCCACTGCGACGACGCCGAGCGCGAGAACCAGCTTCGGCCGCGACGACAGCAGCGGCAAGAACGGCCGGGCCGATTCGATCGGGATGATCGGCGATTCGCCCCCCGCCTTCCGGGTCCGCCGCTCGACGAGCACGAGCGTCGCGGGCAGCACGGTGATGCACGCGACGGCACACAACAGCACGCCGCACCCGGCGATCCAGCCGAGTTCGGCGACGGCCTTGAAGTCGGCGAGCATGGTGGCGAAGAACGCCAGCGAGGTCGTCAGGGCTGCCGTCAGGATGCCCGGCCCCGCATGCAAGGCGGTCTCGCGGAGGGCGTCGCCCACATCGCGGCCGTAGCGGCGCTCCTCGTCGTACCGGGCGACCCACAGCACGCCGTAGTCGCCCATGCCGATAATCATGACGGCGAACGTGGTCGAGAGAATGTTCAGGTGGCCGACCGTCAGCGTGGCCCACCCGATGGCCCACGCGCTGCCAACGAGCAGCGTGCCGACGGTGAGCAGCGGGTAGCGGATGCCGCGATAGACGATCAGATACAGAGCCGCGACGCCGAGCAGGGCCAGCCACGATGCGGCCGTGGAGTCCTCGTCGGATGCGGCCATCTCGTCGGTTTCCAGCACCGGCAGGCCGGTCAGGCCGAGGTCGAGTTCGGGGAACTGTTGCTGCACCTCGGCCAGGATGGATCGCGCAACTTCGCACGCTTGCTTCACGGGCGTGAACGACCCCAACTCCTTCACCGGCCGGGCGAGCACAAGAGCGAGGCGGCCATCGGGCGTGAAAAAGTGCTGCGGCGCGTGCAGTTGCTCGGCCTGTTCGCGGGCACCGGCCACCGACCACGGGTTGCGGTAGTCGGCCGGGTTCGCCAGCGTTCGCCCGGCCGAGTCGATGACGGCGGGCAGGGTTGCCATCAAGTCGCGGTCGGCCTGTGTCGGCCGCACCGCGTCCCGCGAGAAGGTCGCCTGCGTCAGCAGGGCTTGCAAAGACAGTGTTTGCCAGCCGATGGCGCTGAACCGGCCGAGGAGCGGGTCCATACCGTCGAGGCGTTTCTGGATCGTCTGAAGTTGGTCGGGCGGCAGGAACAACAGCGAGCGGGCGTGCAGGCTTCGCAGATCGACCTGATGGAAGACGCGGTCGAACAGTCTGGGCTGCTGCTTCAGGCGATCGGCAATTTC
>JBBQCQ010000674.1:0-2724 GCA_038318835.1 Gemmatales bacterium
TCGATCTGATCGACGTGAGCACCGACGGCAAGCACCTCGATTCGCTGGTGAACTTCTTCCGCCTCCGCGACCGCCGCCGGAGAGGCCGATGAACCCGACGGCCGCCCTCACCCTCGACCGCGATTCGCTCGGCCTCGCCGACGTGCTCACGGCCACCCTTCGCGTCGAAGGACCGGCTCCGCTTGTGGTCGCGGTGTCGAAGGAGATATTGCAACCCGAATCGGCGGCCGTGTGGCAGGTGCGGGTGGTCGGAGCGGCCGTCGTGTCGCCATTGCCTGCCGGCCGGGCGGCATGGACGCTGAAGCTGCGCCTCGACCCGTTCGTGCCAGGCGACGCGGTGCCGATCGCATTCGCCCCGTTGACCGTAAACGCCACGACCGTGGACGTGCCGGCGACGGTCGCGAAGGTGACGACCACCCTCCGCGACCCGAAGGTGTCGGACGTCCGCGGTATCACCGGCCCCCTCGACCCGCTGCCCGGTCCCGCGCCGGCCGACGGCCCGCCGTATGGCCTGCTCGCCGCCGGCGCACTAGTCGCGGTGCTACTGGCGGTTGTCGTGCGATTCCGGCGGCGCGTAGTGGTCGTGCCCCCGCCCACGCCGGCGGAGCGACTGGGGAAACTGGCCGCGAGTGCGGTCGTCGGGCGGGCCTTCGCGGAAGAACTGAGCGAGCTGGTGCGGACGCACCTGGAGTTGCGGTTCGCGGTGCCGGCCCCACGACGGGCGACGGGCGAACTGGCCGACGCGGCCCCGCTCGACCGCTTCAAGAGGATTCTGGATTGGTGCGATGGGGTGAAGTTCGGCGGCTGCGAACCGGCGGCCGAGGAATGCGGCGACCTGGTGAATCGAACGCGCGAACTGCTCGCGCTTCAGACCGAGCCGTCGTCGTCCTCGTCGGCGTAAGCGGCTTCCATTCGTCGGTTCTCGCGGGCTTGTTTTTGCTTGTGGTCGAAGACGTAGTCGTACACGCCGATGGGGGCCTCGTGCGTCTTCACTTCAGGCTGCTGTCGGCGGACGGAATACGCCCCGATGCCCACCGCCGCCACGACGGCCGAACCGGTCAGGGCCGGGTCGATCCACCACCATTTCTTCTGAATCTTCTTCGCGTCCATCGCCTGCGGTTGCTTCGAGATGACGGCCTTGATCGACTCGGCCGCCCCGGCCGACGCGCCGACGAAGAACGACATCGGCAACTGGAAGAACAGTATCGTGCCCATGTAGAAGTTCGACGGCGTGCGGATCTCGAAGTCGGCGTAGTGCAGCCGCTTCGCGAACATCCACCACAGGCCGAGGCCGGCGAGGATGACCTGAATGCCGAGGAAGCAGACCATCAGCGCAGTTTCCGCACACGAGAGAGCGAGACTCGCAACCGTAGTTCACGAATGCGAAGATGACAAATCGGCGGAGCGGCGGAGTGTAGCCACGGGTGGAGCGGCGGACCCGCCCTCAAGGACGGGCCGATGACCACTTCGTGGCAAGCCCCGTGAATGGGGCTTAAGAGGGTTTTCAGCCCCGTTCACGGGGCTTCCCGCGCAGCGGTCATCGGCCCGCTCTTGAGAGCGGGTCCGCACCCTGGGCCCGCGAACGGGGCTTGACACCCCCGACGGCGGCGGTATGACCGGGGTTCTTGCCGATTATTCCTGGTTCGTCGGAGGCGGCTATGCGCCGAGCTTTCCTGTCCGCATTCGCCGTCGTTGGGTGGGCCTCGCACGGGTTCGCCCAGACCGCGCAGCAAATCGGCACCATCACGGCCGCCGAGGTCACGCTGCGGGCCGCCCCGAAGGCCGACGCCCCCGACGCCGGGCAACTGTTCCGCGGCATCGATGTCATCGTCCATCACGCCGAGGGGGACGACTGGTTCGCGATTCAGCCGCCGCCGGGCACGATTAGCTGGATCAATCACAAGTTCGTAGCCGTGGCGAAGGACAAGAGCTTCCCACAGAACGCCGTGGTGAACTCGGACGGCGAAGTGAAACTCGCGGCTGGGCGGGCCGGCGTGAACCAGCCGCTCGACATTCGCAAGACGGCCGTGCCCGATGGCACCATCGTTCGCGTGCTGGCGGCCGGCGTGCGGATCGAGGAGGATGGCAGCGTCTGGTATCCGATTCAGCCGCTCAAGGATGACTTCCGGTATGTGCCGAAGGCGATGGTGCAACTCGGCGGGCCGGCGGCCGAGAATGTGGCCGTGCGCTCGCCGAAGAACCTGACCCCGGCGGCGGCTTCCTCGGAGAGTCTGACGGCCGCGATCCCGGCGAAGGGGACGGCCTACCCGAACAAGCCAGCCGGTTGGCCGAACACGAACGCGACCTGGAGCGACGCCGAGACGGCCGAGCAGGCGAAGGACTACGACAAGGCCGTGAAGCTGTACTTCCAGTTGGCCCGCGAGATGAACGGAGCCGGCGGCGACACCGACCTGGCCAACCTGTGCTACACCCGCATCCACGCCATCCGCGAGCGCGGCCGCGAAGCCCAGGGGGTGAAAGACAACAACTGGACGGCCCCGAAGGGGGACGGCCCGCGCGGCGAGCCGAAGCAAGACGACCCGTGGACGAAGCGGGACGAGGGCGGGCCGAAGCGGGACGAGGGCGGCTCGGCGAAGGCAACCTGGACCGGGGCCGGCACCCTGCGGGTGGCCTCGGTGCGGACGAAGGACAAGCAGTATTACGCGCTCGAAGATTCTCGCGGCAACCTGCTCTACTACGCTCTCCCCGGCGCGAACGGCATCG
>JBBQCQ010000675.1:0-2710 GCA_038318835.1 Gemmatales bacterium
GCTCGGGATGTCCAGGCCGCTCTCGATGATCGTCGTCGCCACCAGGATGTCGGCGTCCTTCTTCAGGAATGTCACCATCGCGGCTTCCAACTGGTGCTCGTTCATCTGCCCGTGGCCGTAGACGACGCGGGCTTCCGGCACGAGCATCCTGATTTTCGTGACGACTTCGAGGATGTCGTGAACGCGGTTGTGGACGAAGTACGCCTGTCCGCCGCGGTTGAGTTCGCGCAGGATGGCGTGGCGAATCATCTGGTCGTCCCACCGAATGATCCGCGTCTCGATTGGCATGCGCTCCGGTGGCGGCGTCTCCAGGTTTGAGATTTCGCGGATGCCGAGAAGGGCCGAGTGCAGCGTCCGCGGGATCGGCGTGGCGCTCATCGTCAGCACGTGAACCATCGACCGCAACCGCTTCAGCTTCTCCTTGTGTTCGACGCCGAAGCGTTGCTCCTCGTCGATGACCACGAGGCCGAGGTCCGGGAACTTTACATCGCTGCCGACGACGCGGTGCGTGCCGATGACCACGTCCACTTCGCCGGCCTTCACGCGGCGGACGATGTCCCGCTGTTGGGCCGGCGAGCGGAAGCGGCTGAGGCACTCGACCACGAACGGGTACTCGGCGAATCGCTGCGTGAAGTTGCGGAAGTGCTGCTCGGCCAGGATCGTCGTCGGCACCAGCACGGCCACCTGTTTGCCATTGTCGATGACCTTGAACGCGGCCCGGATGGCGACCTCGGTCTTGCCATACCCCACGTCGCCACAGATGAGCCGGTCCAGCGGTTTCGGCTTCTCCAGGTCCGCCTTCGTCTCGTTGATGGCGGCCAGTTGGTCCGGCGTCTCCTGATACGGGAACGCGGCCTCGAATTCCTTCTGCCACTCGGAATCGGGCGGCAGTGGCGTGCCCGGCAGCGACGCCCGCACGGCCTGAATCTGGATCATCTCGGCGGCCATATCACGGACAGCCTCGGTGATCTGCGCCTTCTTGCGACCCCACGCGGTGCCGCCGAGCTTCGACAGTGTCGGATCGGCCGTGCTGCCGCCGACGTACTTCTGAATCAGGTCGATCCGCGAGGCCGGCACGTACAGGAACACGCCATCGCGGAATTCGAGCATCAGGTTTTCTTCGACCGCCTGCTTCGCGAGTACATCGACTTCGTCCAGGTCGCCATCGCCGGTCATCAGGGCCGAGGTTTTCTCCAGCACGCGCATGCCGCGGAAGCGGCCGATGCCGTGCGCGACGTGGACGACGTAGTCCCCCTCGTTCAGGTCGAGGAAGCTGTCGATGGCCCGCGACTCGACCCGCCGCGAACTCTGCGGCTTCGCCGGGTCTTTCACGCCGGGCGGCAGCAAGTCCTTGTGGAAGATTTCGTGGCTGCCGAGGACGACGACGTTTTGCCCGACGAGTCGGAAGCCGGTTTTGACGTGCCCCGTCACGAGCGCGAGCCGGTGCGACTCGGACAGCTTGCCAGCCTTCAAGACTTCAGTGAGCCGGTGAACTTCGGCTTCCGACTGGCAGGCGATCAGCACGCGGCCGGCCGACCCGACGGTGTCGAGTTCGTCTCGCACACGCTGCACGTTGCCGCTGAACCGCTCGACCGACTCGACGTGCAGGTGCCAACTTGCCTCGACCGACGCTCGCGGCATGACCGACACGGTGACGGTCGCGAACTGCATGAGCTGCGCGAACACGCCCTCGACGGTGAACAGCCCTTCGGGGTTGGCGACGCGCTCGAAGAAGTGCTTGCCCTGCTCCTTGAGGTCGCCCGGTTCCACCAGCACGATCCACGAATCGGGGGGGAGGTATTCGCTCAGGAAACCTGCGCGGGTCTGGAGTCTGGGGTCTGGGGTCTGGCGGAAGGAAGAAGACGAGTTTGAGGTATTATGCGCCAGACCCGAAACCCCAGACCCCAGACCCGACTCGACGGCAATGATCGTCACCGCCGCGCGCTTCTCCAAACTCCGCTGCGACTGGGCCGCGAACAGGCGGATCGACTCCAACTCGTCGCCGAAGAATTCGAGCCGCACGGGGTCCGGCGAATCCGGCGGAAAGAGATCGACGATGCCGCCGCGCTTGGCGAATTCGCCAGGGTACTCAACCGCTTCCACCCGCTTGTAGCCGTTGCCCACCAGCCACGTAGCAAGGTCGTCCACATCCACGACTTCGCCCGGCGTCAGCGTGCGACCGCGGCTGGCGAGGTCGGCCCGCGGCGGCACGGGCTGAATCACCGCGGCCATCGGCGCGACAATCACCGGCGACGTGAGTTCCCCACCGCCGAGTTTCTGCAACACGCGCAGCCGTTCGGCCGTCTCGGGAGCGAGCCGGCCCTGGTGCGTTGGCGGCGGCCACGTTTCCCACGCGGGGAAGACGAGCGGCCGTTGGCCGAGGAAGCCGGCCAGGTCTTCGGCCCACGGCCCGACATCGGTGACATTCGGGATGACGATGAGCAGTGCCGGCGGCTTCTCGCCGGCCAGCGCCGCCGTCGCGAGTGCGGCGGCCGACCCCCAAGCACCGTCGATGGTGCCGCTCTCGCGCTGGCCGAGGGCGGCGCGCAGGTCGGCCCAACCGTCTGTCGCCCGCAGGAGGGTCGGCAGGTCAGCCAGTGTCAGTGCGGCGGGTTCCTTCTTCTTGGCCAACGCCGTCGGCCTCGGGGGGAGAGAGAATTGTAGGCACGGAGGAGGGGCGAAGAGTAGCCACGTTGAAGGCGAGCGGCCC
>JBBQCQ010000676.1:0-2693 GCA_038318835.1 Gemmatales bacterium
AAGGGCTCGACTTCTCCCGCGTCATCACGTTCAACCTCGACGAATACCTGCCGATGCCGAAGGAATCGCCGCACTCGTACTTCCGATGGATGCACGAGACGCTGTTCAATAACGTCAACATTCCGTGGGGCAACATCCACATCCCCGATGGAACGCTCGCGGCTGATGAAGTCGATGCGTCGTGCGTGGAGTACGAGAAGAAGATCAAGGCCGCGGGCGGAATCGACATCCAGATTCTGGGTATCGGCCGCACCGGGCACATCGGGTTCAACGAACCGGGCAGCCCGCACAACTGCCGCACGCGGATGGTCACACTCGATAGCATCACCCGCCGCGATGCCGCCCCCGGCTTCTTCGGCGAAGAGAACGTGCCCGCCCAGGCGATCACGATGGGCGTCGCGAGCATCATGGATGCCCGCCGCATCTTCCTGATGGCCTTCGGCGAACACAAGGCGACGATCACGTACAAAGCGCTCGAACAGCCACCGACGGAAGCGATCACCGCGAGTTTCCTGCAAGACCACACGAATGCGACGTTCTTGCTCGACTCAGCCGCGGCCGCGGAACTGACGGCGATCAAGCGACCGTGGGAAGTCGGGCCGTGCGAGTGGACGCCGGAAACGGTTCGCCGGGCCGTCGTTGGCCTGTCGTTGAGCGTGAAGAAGGGGCTGCAAAAGCTCAACGACTTCGACTTTCGCGACCACCACCTGTACGAACTGCTCCGCGAGAAGGGGCCGGCCGAGAAGATCGGCGAAGAGGTCTTCCACGACCGCCTCGCGACGATTCAGATGTACCCGGCCGGCCGCGAGCGGAAGAAGATTCTCGTGTTTAGCCCACACCCGGACGACGACGTGATTAGCATGGGCGGCACCATCATCCGCCTCGTCGAGCAGGGGCACGATGTCCACATCGCGTACATGACCAGCGGCAACATCGCCGTGTTCGACCACGACGCGCGGCGGTTCGTGGACTTCGTCGATGAGTTCCTGTCGGCCTTCGGCGACACCAGCGAGAAGTCGTCGGCCGGCACGATCAAGGAGCGCGTGAACAAGTTCATCGACGAGAAGTCGCCCGGCCAACCGGACAGCCCCGACCTGCTCGCGGTGAAGGGGATGATCCGCGCGACCGAGGCCCGCGCCGCGGCTCTGGCGTGTGGCATCCGGCCGGAGAACCTGGAGTTCATGAACCTCCGTTTCTACCGCACGGGCACGATCAACAAGAACCCAATTCAGCCGCAGGACATCGACGACATCGTTGCCCTGTTCGAGCGGTTGCAGCCGGCGCAAATTTATGTAGCAGGCGAACTGTCCGACCCGCACGGCACGCACCGCACCTGCGCGGAGGCCATTTACGAGGCCGTCCGCCGCGTGCGGGCAAAGCAGCAGATGTTCGACGTGTGGCTGTACAAGGGCGCGTGGGAAGAGTGGGAGCCGCACGAAATCGAGATGGCCGTGCCGCTGTCGCCGGACGTGCTCGAACGCAAAAAGCAGGCGATCTTCCGGCACCAGTCGCAGAAGGATCAGGCGATGTTCCCCGGCGGCACCGACCGCCGCGAGTTCTGGCAGCGAGCCGAAGACCGCAACCTCGGGACCGCCCAGACGTTCGACGCGCTCGGCCTGCCGGAGTATTACGCCCTTGAAGCGTTCGTGCAGTGGCGGGAGTGACGCCGCGGCCGGCTACTCCGGGCCGACGACCGTCAGCGCCATCCGCAGCTTGTCGATGGCCGCCGCCTGCACCTGCCGGACTCGTTCTTTGGATAGCCCCATCTCGCGACCGACCTGTTCGAGCGTCGTATTCTCCGACTGCTCGTTCAGGTTGAATCGGCGGAGGATGACCATCTTTTCCCGTTCCGACAACAGCGGGTGGTCGGCCCGCAGATACTCGTCGAGCCGGTGCGTGTGGTTCGTCGGGGCCGCCACGTTCTCGGCCGCCGGCGGTTCACTTTCCAGGAAGTAGTCAAGCGAGATGGCTCGCCCGACCACGCTTTTCGCGGCCCGCTTCCCCTGCCGCGAGAGTGCCCGCAGTAGGCAGGTGTAGGCATAGGTGCTGAAGCGAATGCCGATCCACGGGTTGA
This sequence comes from Gemmatales bacterium, assembly GCA_038318835.1. Classification (GTDB taxonomy): domain Bacteria; phylum Planctomycetota; class Planctomycetia; order Gemmatales; family Gemmataceae; genus Limnoglobus. Next base: position 2,075 of record JBBQCQ010000676.1, read on the forward strand.
ACGCGACGACGGCGTGAATCAGGATCACGTGGCACTCGGCCGCCAAATCTTCGGCAAGCTGATGATCGCGGGCGAACGCCCGGACGGCCCGGTAAGCCAGTTTGCGGTTGCCCACCACGATCCGGTTGCGAAGTTCGAGATATGTCTGCTGCCACTTGTGCAGGTCGCGGCGGGTGCGGGCGGCGTGCATCCGATAGGCCGCGTAGTGCATCCTTTTCGAGTGATCGCGGGACACCTCGTCGGGCATGTACCCGCCCACCTCGGAAGCGGGCACCGCGAGCAAGGCCCGTGGATCGAGCTGAGCTGCGGTCGACGGGTGGGCGAACGCCCGGTGGCGGATGAACCCTGGTAGCGGACAGTCGAGGTGCAGAGTGCGGCGGACGGGCTGGGTTGCTGTGTTCACGGTCAGCCTCGGTTCAGGGAGGAGGGGGGCGAACCGGCGACGGGCCGAATCGTCCAAATCGTCCGTTTTATTATGTAGACATCGTCCACCAGGGTCAAGGAAGATTTGCAATTATAGTGCCGACGAAGTAGGCTATTATGATTTGGTGTCGGGGCCGCTCCGGACGGAGAAACGTATGAATCGTCCAAAAATTGCCGTAACTCCTGCGTGCGACAC
>JBBQCQ010000677.1:0-2691 GCA_038318835.1 Gemmatales bacterium
TCCGCTGAGCGTAATCCCCACCGTGGGATCGGTTCGCCCACTACGCATTAACCGAAAGCGCATTAGTACCGACAGCCAATACTGAACAGCAGGTTGACGCTGACCACGTCCGAGCCTTGCGGCGGGACGACGTTCAGGAAGGCGTAGTCCACTTCCGCCCGCATGTCGGTGAAGAAAATCCAGTTACCCACCGGCTTCTCCCAGTTGGCGTGCGTGCCGAGGAAGACCGAGTGCATGATGCTGTGCTTGCGGAGGTAAAGTAACGGGTCGGCCGTTGAGAACAGGTCAGCGTGGGTCGTGCCGTACCGACCGCCGACAAATGCTCCGAGGCGGGTGTTCGGGCCGGCTTCCGTGGCCACGGTACCGGGGCCGTTCAGCCACCAGTCGCGACCGACGCTGTAGTCGAAGGTAGTGCGGTGCAGCCCGCGGACGAGTTGCGGCGTGATACCATCGGCCAGGCCGGGTGTCGGGGGCGGCGTGTGAACCTGCAACGGTCCGCCCCGTTCTTGGCGGCCGCGGTTGTACGTATAACTCAGGCCCGTGCCGAGCACCCACGCGGAGTCGCGGCTGGTGTTGTACAACAGCGTGTACGCTCCCGTGCCGACCTGCCAGCCGGTGTTCAGGCGGCTGGTCAGTTCGCTCCCGCCGACGATGATTGCCGGGCCGGTTCGGGCGTAGAGCTCGTAAGTCACAGGACCGTTCCCGCCGAACGGCCCGCAGCAGTCGCCCTCGGGGCCGCATGCTGGACTGCACACAGTGCCGGCGGGCAGGGAACTGACCGGCACGCCGGTCGCGGGCATCGTGAGCACCCCGGTCGCCGATGGCAAGGTGGCCGACATCGCGGGTGCGGTCGGCGGGTTCGGGAGCGGTACCGAAGGCAAGGTGCCGCCATCGTACTGCCCGAACGCCGGCCAAGCCAACGCGCCCAAGACTGCCGCACCGAGCAGGAATCGAGATGCTTTCATGCGTCCCTCACGTCGATCGCTCGCCCCAGGCGGCCCGTCCCGCGGGGGCCGTCCGCCAACGCTACTCCGTCACGATCCCTCATCGACAGAAACCAGGCCGAACTTAACGTCTGTAACGGAGATACCGATTGTGCTGCCCGCCGCGGCAGACTGCGGCGAGTTGGCAACCCGTCGCCCGGCCGGAATCAGGGGACTGGGCGAACGAGCTGAGGTGGAGAATTCATGACCAACCTGGAACTGCCGAACCTCGACGAGGCGCGCCGTTACGTTCTGCAAGGCCTCTGGCTCGGCCGCGTGAGCGTGCCGCGGGCGGCACAGGTGCAGACGGTCGTCGGCTGGCTCATGGAAATCGCCTCGGCCGGCGACCCGCTGCCGCCGCCCGGCTTCGTCGCCGACCTGGGGCAGATCGCGTTTCACTTCGTTCCCCCGACCGCGGCGAAGGAACACCCCGTGCTGCCGGAGTGGCCGCCGACGCTCGGCCGCACTTACGAAGACCACGTCGTCGGAAAGGTGTACGCCGACCGCACGTTCGAGCGAGCATCGGACGCCCTGCGGCGATACCCCGAGAAGGACCGCGGCCGCGGTCTGGCGTTCGTGGTCCGGCAGTTTCGTGAGCGGGCCGGCATCGGTGGCGTCGAACTTTCTCCGGCCGTCCTTCGCACGATGCTGACGGCCCGACCCGAAGACTTGCTCACCGAAGGCTACGAGAGTTTCACCCGCGATGGCCCTCACCCGTACCTGGTGCGACAGTACGAGGAACTCATTTCCGCCGTTCGCCGCGTGGCCGAGGTGCTGGCCCCGGAAGACGTGATCGCTCTAGAACAGCGTACGGCCATCGCCGACATGACGCGATTCGTCGCCCACCGGCAAGTCCTCACGCTGACGGCCGAATTGGAATCGCGGCTGCCGACCCGCCCCGTTCGCCCGCTGGTGGGCCGCAAGGAAGTGCCGACGCGAGTCCTGGACGAAGACCAGTACCCCGTCGGCGGCTATACCTCGATCTCCAACCGCGGCAGCATCGAGAGCCTGCTGCACTCGCAACTGGCGTACATGGAGCAGGAGGAATCGCCCGACCTGTTCGATGTGAAGTTCGTCCGCGACGAACTCTTCTATTACTCGCGGGACGAGAACCAGTTCCTCCGCCGTCGCCGGGCGTTCGTGTTCGTGCTGTCGCCGGACCTTGTATCGGCTCGGTTCAAGGACGCGGAGTTGCCGGCCCAGCGAATCGTGTTCGCGGCCGCCACGATCCTCACCCTGGTGCGGAAGCTGAGCGAGTGGCTGAGCACCGACGCGCTGCACTTCGAGTTGCTGTTCGTCGGCGACGGCGGCAAGCAACCGCTGGCCGAGGAGGCGGGCCTCTTCCGCATCTTGCTCGGCGAACGGATCGCCAACGGCACCGCGATCGTCGAAACGGTCGAGAGCCTTTCCGCGGTCGGCCCGCACGCCTCGCGGCTCTCGCGAAAGGCGCAGGTTCAAATCTTGCACCTGACCGCGGACGCGCCGCTGGTAGAACCCGACGGCACGGTGTTAACGGCCCTCGTAGTCGCGTCGGCGTGGCCGAAGGTGCGGGACGGCCTGGGCCGCGAAGTGCCGCTGGAAGCCGACGACCCGGCCGAGGCGTGGGGCGTGGCCGTGCGGCGAGTGCTGGAATTGTGGGTGTGATGTGATGTAGGGCGGGTCGAGTCTTCGAGACCTGCCGTTGCGTAGGCGGCGGGTCTCGAAGACT
>JBBQCQ010000678.1:0-2683 GCA_038318835.1 Gemmatales bacterium
CGAAGGCCACGATCTGCTGACCGTTCGTGATGATCCACGAGATGATGTCCACGATGGCTTTGCACGCCTTCACGAACGCCGACGCGGGGTTCAGGAGTCCGACAATCCACGTCACGCCGGCCACGATGACCTTCTCGATCAGGAACGACTTGATCCCCTCGATGACCGTCGAAACCAGCTCGCTCGCCTTGTCCTTGATGTACTCCCACAGGCCGGCCGGGCCTTTCGTGACCAGAGTGATGATGATCTCCGATGCCTTCTCCAGACCGGCCACCACCTTCTCGCCGAGCAGGGCCACGGCCCGCTTGCGGATGTTCGTCCAGGTCAGGCCGAGCACCTGCAAGATGATGCTCATGATGCCGCTCAGATCGAACTTGTCGGGGATCTGAATGCCGGCCCCGGCCAGCGCCCCGAACAGCCACTCCAACAAGCCCTTTTGAAGGTGGGTGCCGATGTTCGACACGAAGTTCTTCAGCCCCAGTTTCACGCCGGCGGCCAGGTTGCCGACGAAGCCGATGGGGTCGGCCAGGATCAGGTCGATGGCCTCGCCGGCCTTCGCCAGGATGCCCAACAGCAGGTCGCGCATCTGCCGGATGGTGTCGAGCACGCCGGCGATGGTTTCCTTCGCGAACGCGATGGCCGCCCCGACGGGGTCCTTCAGGAAGTCGATCGCGGCGGCTACATCCTTCTGAGCGGCGACGTACTTGCCGGCCACCGATTCGACGAGCTCCTTCTGCTTCTCCTCGACCGACTTCTCCAGGTCGGTGAACTTCGCCTGCACTCCTTCCGCCACCTCCCGGCCGAGGGATTTTTGCTCGTCGGGCAAGCCGGCCACAGCGGCGTCCAGTTCGGCCTTGCCGTCGGCGATCATGCCGACAACCTCGTTCAGGCCGGTCTCGACAAGGGTAGCCACCGCGTCGATCGTTCCTTCCAGGTCGGCCGTGAACTCCCGCTGCCCGTCGGCGAAGATGCCCTCGCGGGTCTTGCCGCCCGTGAAGGCGTCGGCGATCCACCCGCCGGTCGCGTAATAGATGAGCAGTTTCGCGCCGATGAAGACGTAGAACTTCCCCTTCGCGAAGGTGGCCCCGCTGTCGAAGGTGCTCGCCACGTCGTCGTCGAGCTTTTTGAGCCGCGTATCGACTTTCGTCTTCGTTCCGGTGTAAATTTTGTCGAACCGGGCGGCGAGCGATCGCTTCAACTCTTCGTGCTTGGCCTTCCCGTCGAGTTGCTGATCGCGCCCGGCGGTGAGGGCTTCCGCCCGTTGGCCGTGCATCTTGGCCAGGCCGGCCTGCGTGACGGTGGCGGCCTGCGTCTTGGCGGTGGTGAGGACGTTCTTTTCGCTCGTGCGGGCTTGCCCCGGTAGCGCGTCGGCCTGCGTTTGGGCGGTCGTCTTCGCAGCCGACGCCGCCTGGAACTCCGGCTCGTTGGCCTTGCTGAGTTGTTCCGGCGTGACCTTCTCGGCGGCCATCTGCTTATCGAGCGACTGGCTCTCCGGCTCCAGGGACACCTGGTCGGCCGGAACGGCCGGCGGCACGGCTTTCGAGCCGTCTACCTGCGGAGCCGCACCGGGCTTGGCCGGGGCGACCTCTGGACCGGGCGCGGGGGCGGGGCCGGGGGGCGGGTCTTGCTTCGTCGCCTGTTCGATCCCCCCGGCGGCTTGTTGCTTGCCGGCGGCGACCTCGCCCTTGACGGCCTGATTGATGCCCTGGGCCTTATCCCCCTCCTTGATGTCCTTCGCGTCGGCCGCTTGCAGGGCGGCGATGCGATCCCGGAGCGCCTTCTTGAAGGTCTCGCGGTCGAACGTCCCCTTCGGCGTGCTCTTGAGGACATCGACTTGCTGCTGCTCGCCCTGGCCTTTGGCCTCTTCGGGCGTCGTGCCGACGGCTCGCGCGGCCTCATCGGCTTTGGCCTGGGCCGGGTCGTGGGACTTCTGCTCGCCGCCGGCGGCCACCACTCCGGCCACGACGCCTTCCAGCCCGCCCTCGGCCGTGGGGGCTGCCTTTTCCCCGGCGGCCGCAGGCGGCGGGCCGACCATCGCCGGTGTCTTGTCGGGTGCGGTGGGCGGCGCCGTCTCGGCCTTCGGCGAACCCGGCGGCGCAGCCGTGGTCTTCTGCTCTTTCGCCGGAGGGGCGGTCGAAGGGGCGGCCTTCGGAGCGGCCGCCGGTTTCGCCGCCGGAGCCGGGGCTTCAGCCAGCCTTGCGACGTGCGGGTTGGCGGGCGTCAAGTCTACGCGGCGACCGCGGACGGCGTGTTCGGCCGCGACGTCGGCTTCACGCTCGGCCCGATCGCCCGGCTCACTGATGGCGAGGGCCGATGGGTCGGCCGACTTCGCCACGCCGCTGGCTTCGTGGCCCTGCTGAACGGTGTGGGCGACTTCGTGAGCCAGTAACTTCTCCCCCGTCGGCGACTCCGGGGCGTACCGGCCCGCGCGGAAGAAGATGTCCTGCCCGGTCGCGAACGCATGAGCGTGGACCGCGCTCGCGGCGGTGTCGGCGGTGGTGTTCGTGTGAACGCGGACGGCCGACAGGTCGGTGCCGTAGGAGCTTTCGAGCTTCGTGCGGGTGGACGACGGCAGGGGTGAGCCACCCCCCTGGCTGGTCGCGCGTGCGACGGCGGACGAGGCGGTGTCGGCCGTTGCGGTGGAACTCTCGGCCGCGCGGTGAACCGGGGTGGGCTTCGCTTT
>JBBQCQ010000679.1:0-2662 GCA_038318835.1 Gemmatales bacterium
AGGATTCGTCGATCCGCTTGCCGATGTCGAGGATGTGCTTGCGGGCGAGGCTCAGCGCGTCCGGCGGCACGTCGACGGCGCCGAGCAAGATCAGGAAACTGCCCAGGTCCGACTTCGGCCCAACAACCATGTTCGCCAGACGGCTGAGGTAGGCTCGCTGAAGATTCCGCAACACCACCGAGGACTTCGTGGTGGTGGCTTTGCCATCCGTCGGCAGGTCGATGAAGATCGAATCGGTCAGCGTGCGGAACACCTCGGCGATCGTCACCGGCTTCTCGTCCTTGCCGACCATGCGGGCGCTGTTCTGCAACCGGGCGAGCGTGCCGCCGTCGAGCAGTTCATCGAGCACCGTTTCCTGAATCGCCAGCACCTTCTCGTTCACCGGGTACTCGCCGCCGCCGAAGCTCGTGGTCGTGCCCCAGTGTGCCCACTTCTGCACCGCGAGCTTGCGGAGCAATTCCGGCGGGAAGGCGAACGGCTTGTCCGTCAGGATGTTCTCCTTCAGGAACACCAACGCCTCGCGCTGCTTCTCGGCCTTCACCGGCACGAGCGGGTCGCGGCCGTTCGGGTCGCCCTTGAAGTCGCGGTTGACGACGATGCCGCCGACGTACCGGGCCGTCAGGAACGCGGCATTGCCGTAGCTCTGCATGACGTGGCCGAACGCCAACCGCAGGCGGGAATAGCTCTCGCCGTTCTCGACGGCGCGGTCGGCGAGCTTGCCGAGGAGGTCTTGCGCGACCTTGATGCGATCTTTGCCGAACTGCATCGGGTCGGCCCCCAGGTCCCAGCGGTTGATGAACGGATCGGAACTGCCGAACACGTCTTCATCGGTGCCGTAGACCAACAAGGGGTCGGCCACCTTCGACGCGATCTTCTTCAACTCGGCCGTCTCGCCGTCCGAGCCGCCGGTCAGCGGCTTGTAGGCGTACTCGATGGCCCAGTAGTCGTATGGCCCGAGCGTGGTGGTGAAGTAGTCGCCCTGCTTCACGCCGGGCGGGGCGATGTTCGCCGGGTTGTAGTCCATCACGCTGCCGACGAGGCCTTGCTTGCGGGTGATGCTCGTATCGTGCAGCTTGTCGTTGGGTAGCATCGTGCTGGCCTTGAAGTTGTGCCGTAGGCCGAGCGTGTGGCCGACCTCGTGCATCGTCGTTTCCTTCACCGCCTGCTGCAGCAACTCGTCGGGGAACTTGTCCGCGTCCTTGACGGCAATCGCCATCGCCGAGTTGAGGACGGCCATCGCCAGCTCGCCGCGTTTGTGGGCGGCGCACTGGCAGTAGCCGTTGCGGATCGCCTGGACCCGCTGCATCTGGCGGGCTTCCGGCGTGACGGGAATACCGTCGGCCTTCTCGTTCCAACTGAGCGGGCTGCCGCGGAAGGCGAGCGGGTGCAGCGGCAAATCCCACCCCTTCTGCGACGCACGGATGTCGCTGACCGGCTCGACCAGCCGGCCCTTGTCGTCGCGGAAGATTCGCTGTTCCTGCTTGTAGTACTGGATGTAGCTTGCGTCGAAGAGGATGTCCGCGTCGATGATCTCGCCCGTCAGCGGGTTCGCCCGGCTCGGCCCAATGGCAAACGGCACGTCCGACGCGATCCAGCGGAAGGTGCTGTACGTGATGTCTTCCGGGTCGAACTCGCCGGCCTCCTGCTGCCGCACTTCGATGGCGTTCTTGAAGCCGACCTTCTCGAACGCCTTGTTCCACTCGAGTATTCCTTCGCGGACGGCCGTGCGGTACTCCTCCGGCACGGAATTCTCAATCCAGTAGACGATCGGCTTCACCGGCGGGACCAGCTTGCCGCCCTCCTTCCACGGTGGCGCGGAGGCCGGGCGTTCGAGCCGCCAGCGGTTAATCATCCGCACGAAGCTCGTGTCCGGGTTCTCCTTCGAGAAGTCCTTGACGGCCGAGAGGAAGTGGCCCACGCGGTTGTCCGCGTACCGCGCCTGGTAGCTGAAGTCCGGCAGTTCGACGAGGCCGTACTGCACCGTCACGGTGGTGCCGCGGCCGTCGATCACGTCGTCGGCCCCGGACATCAACCGGCCGCGCCGATTGCCGGTGAACGTCGCCTGCAATTGCAGCTCGACGTTCTTCTTGAACGCCTTCACCTTGCCCCACGTGGTGCGGGACGTGTCGAGGAAGCCGAGGCCGAATTCGCCGAGGTCGGTGAAGAAAATCTGATTGAAGTCGATGAGGATCGATCCCTTCATCGGGTTGATCGTCTTGATCGGCAGGGCCATCAGCACGCTGTCGGCGTAGGTCGTCTCGACCGCCTTCGCGGCCGGCGTGCCACTCTTGGCCGTGAACCGCACGTTCCGGCGAATCAGGTGAACCTTGTCGCCGACCCGCTTGAACAGCACCACCCATTGTTCGTCGAAGTTCAGCGTGCTGCCGCCCATCCCCGCACCACGCACGACCGAGATCGGCAGCAGAAACGGGTGATCGAGTTGGAACGGCGTAAGTTCCGCGTAGACGTTTTCGTCCTTGTGGTGCAGGGTGAACAACCCCTCGGAGACCTTCGCCCCCTTCACGACGCTGTCGAAGTCGGGGAACTTCTTCTCGGGCGTGGCGGCCGGGGTCGTGGTCGGAGTCTGACTGACGACCGGGCCGGCGGCGAAGGCCGCGAGGCCGGCCGTGAGGGTCAACGCGGCATGACGACGGAACGACAT
>JBBQCQ010000680.1:0-2660 GCA_038318835.1 Gemmatales bacterium
CCTTCCACTCGATCTTGTCGGCGTTGATGCGGTTGGTCACCACGTTGCCGAGGAACGTGCAGCCCTTCCACTGCTCCGGGAACTGGTCGGCGTCGTACCACGTCAGGCCGCACAGGCCGGTGCTGCCGTGGTCGTGGTGGGTGACGTGCGGGGCGTACCCGAGGCCGTCGTGCGGCTTGCCGAAGCTGTCGTAGTACGCCCCCTTGATGAGCTGCGTGATCGGCTTGCTGTGGCAGTCGGCCGTGTACAGGTTGAACCACGGATCGACCGTCATGCCGAACGGGTTCACCTGGCCGCGGGTGTAAATCTCGATGCGGCTGCCGTCCGGCCGGAAGCGGAACGTGTTGCCGCTCTGCATGTGGACTTCGTGCCCGTCCTTGCCCTTCACCCGCGACTCGTTCGAGAACCCGTGGCAGGCGTACACCCAGCCGTCCGGCATGTACGTGAACGAGTTGTACATGCCGTGCGTGTCCTTGAACCCGAAGCCGCTAAACAGCACCTCCCGCGTGTCGGCCTTGCCGTCGCCGTCGGTGTCGGTGAGCTTCAGGATTTCGCCGGCCGACGAGACGATGCAACTCTTGCAGTCCGGCAGCGGCAGGATGCCGATGGGGATGTTGAGCTTGTCGTCGAAGACTTCGATCGTCTTCGCCCGCCCGTCGTCGCCGAAGTCGGACAGGATGAACAGCTTGTCGCTCGCCTCGCCCGGCGGGGCGGCGAACGGGTAGTGGTACGAGGTCGTCACCCAGAGCCGGCCCTTAGCGTCGAAAGCGATCTGGATCGGCTTCTGGATGCCGGGCGTCTTCGGCGTTCCGCCGAACGGCCACGGGTCGAACACGGGTTCGGCCGCGACGAGTTGGGCCACGAACCCGGGCGGCAGCTTGAACGACTTGCGTTCGTCTTCGGGCGATTTCGCATCGGTCGGGGCGACCGGCTGCTGAGCGAACGCGAGCGGGGCGAGTGCGAGAAGCGTGAGGAACGCGGCGAGCCGCATGAGAGAAGCCCTCGGGTGGTGGAATAGCTGATTGTATCGCGCCGGTGTGGGAGCCGTCGCGAGTCGAACCCGAACCCTGCGGGCGGCATCGGCCCCGGCACGTCATAAGATGCCCGCACGCCCTTCTCCCCACGGGTTCCCCCGATGCGCTCCCCCACGCTTCGCGCTCTCGGCCTCGTCGCGGTCGCCCTCCTGGGTTGCTGGTCGCTGTTCGGGGCCGATGCCCCGACGAAACGCAAGCCGTGGGTCGGCTCGAAGATCGTCGGCAGCCCCGAACCGCCGCCGAAGTTCAAACTGCCCGTCGCCTTCCCGAACCTGAAGTTCGACCACCCCGTTCTGCTCGCTCGACAACCCGGCGGTTCGCGGCTGTTCGTGGCCGAACAGGGGGGCAAAATCTTCTCCTTCGAGAACAAGCCGGACGCGAAGGCGGAACTCTTCCTCGACGTGAAGGCGGTGGCGAAGCCGAAGCAGACGAAGGACGCCACGCACTTCGAGAACCTCTACGGCTTCGTCTTCGACCCGGCCTTCGCGACGAACCGCTTCTGCTACATCTGCTACACCGTGCGGCAGGAGGGGAAGCCGAACCTCGCGGACGGCAGCCGCGTATCTCGGTTTGCGGTCAAACCCGAAGGAACGGCCGACGCGGCGAGCGAAGAGATTCTGCTGACGTTCCCACAGGGCGGGCACAACGGCGGCGACCTGCACTTCGGCCCGGACGGCGACCTCTACATTTCCAGCGGCGACGCAGCCGAGCCGAACCCGCCGGACAAGTTCAAGACCGGGCAGGACATCTCCGACCTGCTCGCGTCGATCCTGCGTATCGACGTTCACCACCAGGACGCCGGGAAGAAGTACGCGATTCCGAAGGACAACCCGTTCGTGGGCCAGACGCACAACGGCAAGCCGAGCCGCGGCGAGGTATGGGCCTACGGCTTCCGCAACCCGTGGCGGATGAGCTTCGACCGCATCACCGGCGACCTGTGGGCCGGCGATGTGGGCTGGGAAGCGTGGGAGATGGTTCACAAGGTCGAGAAGGGCGGCAACTACGGCTGGAGCATCGTCGAAGCCCGGCAGGCCGTGAACACCACTGCGAAACTCGGCCCGACGCCGATCCGGCCGCCGGTGATCGAACTCTCGCACACCATCGCGGCGAGTATGACCGGCGGCTACGTCTACCGCGGCAAAAAGTTCCCGGAGTTGGCCGGCCAGTACGTCTTCGGCGACTGGATGACCCGCCGCATCTGGGCCGCGACGGTCACCGGCACGGAACTCGTCTCGCTGGACGAACTCACCGCCCCGTTCGTCCGCATCATTGCCTTCGGCGAGGACAACGACGGCGAGTTGTACCTGCTCGACTACGACACCGGCCGCGTTCACGCCTTCGCGAAGAACGACGCCGCGAACCTCGACCCGGCGAAGTTCCCGCGCACGCTATCGCAGTCCGGCCTCTTCGCAAGCGTGAAGGACCATCGGCCGGCCGAGGGCGTTTACCCGTTCGAGATCAACGCTCATCAGTGGCAGGACTATGCAACGGCCGAGTACCTGCTCGGGCTGCCGGGGACCGCGACCGCCACCGACTACGACGCCCGCAAGGCACTCGGCAGCGACGTGGACTGGAATAAGATTCACGTCCACTTACCGAAGAACGCCGTGCTGGTGAAGACGCTGT
>JBBQCQ010000681.1:0-2658 GCA_038318835.1 Gemmatales bacterium
GAGACCGCCGAGAAGGGCAACGACCCCGGCGCCAACGCCGCCCAGCGTCAGGCTCAGCAAGGGGAACTTGCCAAGCAGGCGGGCGAACTCGCAGACAAGCTCGACGAGGCCGCGAAGGAGCAGGGCCAGCAGCCCGGCAAAGACGCCGGTGACAAATTGAAGAAGGCCGCCGAGGCCGCCCGTGACGCCCAGAACCAGATGGAACGTGCCCAGCGAGAGGAGCAGGCCGGCCGCAAGCCGAACGCCGACGACGCGCGCAAGCAGGCCGACAAAGCCCTTGACGAAGCCCAAAAACAGGCGAAGGAAGCCGGCGAGGGTGAGGGCCAACCCGGCGAAGGCAAACCTGGCAACGGGAAGCCCGGCAAGAACGCCCAACAAGCTGGTAAGAACGTGAAGGAGGCCGAGGGCCAGATGGATCAGGCGGGCAAGGAACTCGGCCAGAAAAATAACGAGAAGGCCCAGAAGGCGATGGAGAAGGCGGCCGAGAAACTGAACGACGCGGCGAAGCAACTCGGCGAGGGCCAACCCGGTCGGCAGTCCGATGGCAAGAACAACGATGGGTCCGGCAAGTCCGACCCGACGAAGAGCGACCTGCCGAAGGACCTGCAACAATACCTCGGCAAGCCGTGGGGCGACCTCCCTGGCGACGTGAAGTCGAAGATCATCCAGGACCTGCAAGCGAAGTACGGCGACGACTACGCCCGCGTCATCAAGCTGTACTTCGAGCAGATCGCAGAGAAAAAGTAATTAACGTGTTTCGCCCCAGGCGATCGCCACTGGGCAGACGGCCAGCAGTTCAGCAACGCGGACCGTGCTGCCTTCGGGCGAGGTCGTCAGAGCGATCGACTCATGTGTGAAAATGTTCCGCAGCGTCGTCTCGACCAACTCGGCCGGCAGACGGATGACGGTGTCGCCCCACACGTCCGGGCCGACCGGCAACCCCGGCCGTGGGCCGGTCAGGGCCAGCGTCCACCGCGGCACGACGGCCATCACCCACTCGCCCGCGAACCGCCGGGCGAAGGCGACGACGTGCTCGGCTCGCTCCCCCTCGGTCGGGATCGGGACGTAGTCGCCGGACAGGAACAGTTCCGGGGACAACCGGCGGAGGCGCATTGCGCACGCCGTCACAAACAACTTGATCCGCCCGTCCGGCCAGTCGGCCAGCCAACCGGCGACCGCGGCGGCCTGCTGGTCCGGGGGCCGCGGCGACTCGTCGTTTAGCCACGGTTCCAACTCGACCAACAGGGCCGCGCGGTGGGCGTAGTCAACCGGCCGACGGTTATCCGGGTCGACGAGGCTGAATTCCCAGAGTTCCGTCCCCTGGAAGAAGTCGGGCACGCCCGGCGAGGCGATTTTCAGCACGAGTTGCGCGAGCGAGTTGACCATCCCGGCGTGGGCCACGCGCCGCTGGAACGGTAGGAACCGCTTCAGGAACGCCCGCGACCCCGGCCCGGCGAGGCACTCGCCGACAAACCGGGCGACGGCCTGATCGTACCCCTCGTTCGGTGTGATCCAACTCGTGTGAACCTTCGCCTCGCGGGTCGCCTTCAGCATGTACGCCTGCAATCGCTCGACCAGGTCGGGCGGTGCGGTCGCCTCCGTCCGCCCGGCTGGCCAACTGCCGAGCAGCGCCTGGTAGAAGAGGTACTCGTCGTTCGCATCCGGGGCCGGGGACCCTTCCACCGGCGTGCGGCAGTCGGCGTTGAGCGCGGCCCACCGCCGCACCCGCTTGCCCCACATCACGGGTACCTCGGACAGCACATGCAGGCGGGTGCGGGCGTCCTCGCCGCGCTTCGTGTCGTGGGTGGCGGTGGCCAGCATCCCACGCGGCGACCGCTCGCGGCGGGCTTGATTCGCCTGATGGAACTGCACGACGGTGCCGCCGAACCGCTGCGGGTCGCCGCCGACCTCGTTCAGCGAGATTAGCACGTTGTACCGGTAGAACGACGTGTCCTCGATCCCCTTCGCTTGTAGCGGTCCGGTGTACTGTTGGAACTTCATCGCGAACCCGAGTCGGGCGCGGTACGCCTCTTCAGTCAGCGCAGCGCGGTCCGGGAGCAGCGCCGCGCGAACGAATTCGAACACCGACTCTTCCATCGCCGGGTTGCGCTGACGGGCCCGCCGAATCGCCTGATCGATCACCTGCCGGTCCGTGTCCGAGATGCCGGAGGCATCTACATACGTGCGATACACGGGAAAGCACACCGCGACCTCGCGGAGCGCCTCACGGAGGCTGTCGAGGGTAAAATCGCGGGCGCGCCGGTCGCCTTCTGAGAGCCGGTTCAGTGCGTGCGCCAGGACGTTCAATTCGGCCGCCAGCGACGTCCAGGTGATGAGCTTTTTGCAGTCGTATACGACTTCCGCGAACGGGTCGGTTCGGTCGGTGAACCGCTCGTAGGTCTGCCGCATCGTGCGGGCGTTCCGCGGGTTCACCAGCAACCGCGACACGTCGTTCATGAAGTCGTAGCCGGTGGTGCCCTCCGACGGCCAGTTTGGCAGCGCCTCGCCGCCCGACAGGATCTTTTCGACCACGACGAAGAGCGGACGGGCCGCCGGGCCGTCCGGGTGGCGCTCGCGCTCGGCCCGGCGCCACTCGGTCAAGCTCGCTTGGGCCTCCGCCGTGCGTTCCCCTTCGGGCAGGAACTCCGCCGCGCGTCG
>JBBQCQ010000682.1:0-2655 GCA_038318835.1 Gemmatales bacterium
CTTCGGCTTCGGTGGGCAGAATGGTGCCCTCGTGATGGCCGCGGTTTAGTTTCGATTCTCACTCACAAAAGCCCCGGGATGGCCATCCCGGGGCTTTTCGGTTTTCCAAGTTGCTCTTGCACGTTCGCCAGCTTTCGGTTCACAATCGCGTTTCCCCCACGGATCGGGGGATCGTTGATCTGCCGAGAGACACGGATGTCGAACACCCCGACGAAGCCCCTGGTCCTGTTCGGTAGCGTCGCGGCCCTGCTGGCCTGGGCGTACCACCCGACGCTCGCGTTCCTGTACGAGAAGTGGGTCGGCGACCCGCAATACTCGCACGGGTTCCTCGTGCCGCTCTTCTCGGCGTACCTCGTCTACCAGAACCTCGACCGCTTCCGTGTCGCCGATTTCCGACCCTGGCCGATCCTCGGTGGTGGCGTGCTCATCCTCGCAGGGCTGCTGCGGATGCTGGCCGGCGGGTTGCTGTTCCACCAACTCGACGCGATCTCGCTCTTGATTGCCCTGGCCGGTGCGGCCCTCGCCTTCGGTGGGAGACGGTTGCTCGTGTTGACCGCCCCGGCGGTGCTGTTCCTGGTCTTCGCGATTCCGTTGCCGTTCGAGATCGAACAGAACCTCGGCGGGCCGTTGAAGAAATCCGCGACCGCCGCCAGTACTTACCTCCTGCAATCGCTCGGCTTCCCCGCTCTCGCGGAAGGCAACCTCATTCTGATCGACGATGTCCGCCTCGGCGTCGTGGATGCGTGCAGCGGCCTGAAGATGCTGATGACGTTCGCCGCGTTCTCGATGGGGGCGGTCCTGCTGAACCGCCGGACGTGGTTCGAGCGGGGCATGGTCCTCCTCGGCATCGTGCCGGTGGCGATGCTCACGAACATCCTCCGCATCACGGCGACCGCCGTCACGCACACGTTCGTCCACGACAAGGCGACGAACGCCTTCCTGCACGACGTGTACGGCTGGCTGATGATGCCGGTCGGCCTGGGCCTGCTCGGCCTGGAATTGTGGGTGTTGAAGTGTCTGGTTGTGGCCGAACCCCGCCGAGGGTCCAACTGATGACCGCAACGACGACGAAAGTTCCGGTTCGCACAGTGGCCCCTGCCCGCCCGGCCCCGTCGCGACCAACCGCGAAGGCGGAGGCCGACGCAAACGCCGCCATCACCGGCCGATTGCTCGCCTGGCTGCGGCTCTACTGGCTGACGATCCTGTTCTGTGGCAGCCTGCTCGGAGCCGGCCTCGCATACCTCGCGTGGACGATGCTTGCCTCGAAGTACGAGTCCTACGCCCTGCTCCGCGTGGCGTCGTCGCCGTTCAGCGTGTCGAGCAACCGCGACCCGAACCGCTCCAAGACGGACTTCACGACCTACCTGAAAACGAATTCGGGCCTCATCAAGAACGAGTTTGTGCTCAACACGGCCCTCGGCCTCCAGTTCGACGGCGTGCGGATCAGCGACCTGCCCACGATCAAGGAGCAGAAGAACCCGTATCAGTTCCTCGAAGAAGAACTGATGGTGAGCTATCAGGATGGGTCGGAAATTATCAAGCTATCGATGAAGGGGCATAACCCCGACGACGTGCGGCGGATCGTGAACGCCGTCCAGGAAGCGTTCATGCGGGAAGTCATCGAGACGGAACTGCAAAAGCAACAGGTCTTCCTCACGCTGCTCGACCGGACCCTGGTGAACCTCCAGAACACGCTCAACGAGAAGACCGGCAAGTTGAAAGACCCCCCTGCCGCATCGGATGGCAAGACCCCCGGCTTGCTGCCGGGCGGGCTACTGCCGGCCGGCGGGTTAGTGGCGACCGGCCCGCCGGAGTGGATCAAGAAGCAGATGGCCGCCGCCCTGGTGGCGAAGACCTTCGCCCTCCGCGAACAGGTGAGCGACTTGCCGGTGATGATCGCTTCGCAGAAGGCTCGCGTCGCGTTGTTGAAAAAGCAGATCGAGGAGCCAAAGCCCACGACGGCAACGCCGGATTCGGGGCCGACGGCCGAGATGCTGACCGCGGCCGTGGACCGCGACCCCGACGTGCGGGCACTGGAACAAAACGAGCAACGCCTCCGCCGCGAGTACAACCTCGATCGCGTGCGGTATGAGAACCCGAACGCTCCGGGCATCCTCGCCAAGCGGGATCGGGCCGACGCGGCAGCCACCGAGTTGGCGGTGTTGAAGCAGAAGAAGCACGCCCTGTTCGCTCAAATGAAAGTCGGCACGGGCGGCAACCTCACCTCGCCAGCCGCGGCCGGCGTGAACACGAAGATTGCGGAGTACGAGGCCGCCGTGCTGCTGCTCCAGGAGCGCGAAGCCCTGCTGGAAAGCGCGAAGGCCCGCCTGGGGACCGCACTGGACGAGATCGCAAAGTTGCCCCCGGAGGCCGACCCGATTCGCCCGGTCGATTACCGCAAGCCGTTCGACGACCGCAAAGCGATCAGCCCGGACGATTCGCTCCGCGAGTCGGAGGACGCGATCTTCCGCGGTCTGGCCCAGAACGCCGCCGCCCTGCGGCTCGACCTCAGTTCGCCGAAGCGGGTGAGCATACTGCAACCCGCATCGTCGCCGATGCAGAAGGACACGAAGAAGCAACTCCTCGGCACCGCCTTCGCCGGCCTCCTCGGCTTCGCCTTCGTCGGCCTGATCGCCGTCGGCTACGAGATGAGCG
>JBBQCQ010000683.1:0-2653 GCA_038318835.1 Gemmatales bacterium
GGCCACGACCGGGGTCGGGTTCAGGAAGCCGGAGTACCGGAAGCCGACAGCCACGGCCAGGCCGACCAGCACCGCCAGCACCAGCACCAGCAGGAAACTCGCACGCATGGGAACCCTCGTCTGAAGCTTCGCGTCCGTGCGAGTGGGCGTGAGCAGGAAACGGTTACGAACTCGACAACCCCAACGGGATGCGGAACATCACCAGGAAGAACAGCACCGTCGCAATCGCCAGCGGCAGCGAGAACGTCATCGGCCGGCGACCCAGATTCTTCACCCCGAACGCCGGGGCACTCTTGTCAACCGCGACCGCCGGAGCCTTCCCCGCCATCAGTCGGCGGACCATGATGACGACCACGGCCACGGCCACCACCGGCATCGTGAAGAGTAGCACATACACAAAGATTCGCGGTCCGACCCAGGCACCGAGGGCGGTCGCGAGTTTCACATCGCCGCCCCCGCCGACGCCCATGATCCAGAAGCCGAAGAAGATCGCGAAGCCGGTCGCCGCCCCCGCGAGCGAGAACAGCAGCCCGTCGAGCAAGCCGAGGGCCGTGCCGTCGTGGAGCAACCAGCCCGGCCGTTCCTCGGCCGCCATCCAGGTGCCGCCGACCACCTGCATCACGACGCCAGCCGCCAGCATCGAGAGCGTCAGCCGCTTCGGGATGCGCCAGGTCTTCCCGTCGATCCACGCCGCCACCGCCATGAAGCTGCTCAGCAGGACCGCCACGGCGATCACGTAGACGGCCGACGGCATCGGAAAATACGGCGGGGTCATGTGTATTATTCTGATCGCCCCCCGCGATTTCGGGAAGAAAAGACCCGCAAAATCGGTCGGGAATCTTCGATAGTCTTCAACGTATGTACGGATTCAAACGAATCACGGGGCCGGAGCGATGGTCGCATCGGGCGAGATCGGCACCGGCGGAAGCTGATCGGCCGTCAGGTACGACCGCACGGGCGTGAACTGTACGCCGCCGACCTGCAAGATCGTCACGGTGTTGCCATTCTGGTCCCTGCCGGTGATGGCAAACCCAGAAAAGGTAAAGCTCGGGATGATCGCTACGATCAGGTTCGCGACCGACGTGAGGGCGGCGTTCATGCTGTTCCGCAGGGCCACGAAGCCAGGGATCAGCCCGAAGACAAAGATGCTCACGATGAGCAAGAGTTCCACGGAGATGACCGCGCCGCCATCGTCGTGCCAGAGTCGTCGAAGGAGTGTGAGCATTGCGAGCGTCCCATATTTGAGTGACGAACGGCAGCCGAATTGCAGATACTCTGGGACGAATGGCGAAGAGGTGCGGTCGGGGTAAGAAAAATTGTTCGGGAAACTCGTGCCGGAGGATTGCGATATGCCGGCTGGGCAAGCAGTGCGGAAAATAACAACAGGCACGGGGTCCGCCCGTGCCTGTCGCGAGATGGAACTGCTGATGTCGGCAATCAGGGTGCCGGCGAGATCGTCACCACCGCTGGGATGGTGACCGGGGTGAGTTGATCGGCGGTCAGGTACGTGTTCGCCGACGTATCCCGTTGGAAGCCCGAGACCTGCGCGACGTTCTGACCGGCCGGCCCGCCTGCCGGACCAACGACCCAACCCGAGAACGTGAAGCTCGGCACCAGCGCGATGATCGCGTTGCCGGTCGTCGTCAGGGCGGCGTTGACGCTGTTCCGCAGGGCCACGAAGCCCGGGATCAGCCCGAAGATCAGGATGCTCACGATGAGCAGCAGTTCCACGGAGATGACCGCACCATCATCGTCAGCCCACAATTTCCGCAGCAGATTCGTCATGTTGTCCCACCTGTGTAATCCGGGTGAGGCTTAAATTTCCGTCGACGGCTCGTCACGTACACCCGGAGTAACAAAACGTGCGAGCCGGTGAATCGTCATGGCCAAAATAAGCACTGTCAGACGAAGAATCAACATAAAAACAGAATTCATCCCAGATTACCCAGTCCGCATTTCGCCAGCTGTCAAAATAATCGACACGACCTCTACAATGCGATGCCGTCCACCACATGAGGATTCAGGCCGGACCACATTCGTTCCTGACCATTGAGCCGAATGAGTCGATCTTGCCGATTCTTTGTTCGCGCGCGAATTCTCCGACAGTCCGTCGAGGTTTCTGGGCCGCTTCGGCAGGCTGTCCTTGTTTGGAGGGTCGTAACGCTAGAATAAACGCACGAGTTCCCGCACCTTCCCCACGTTGTGTCCGATCATGGCCAACGCGCCCCAATCCGAACCGCCGACCGCGCCCACGGAAGTCGGCGCAGGCATTAACTTTGCCGACCCGAACTCGCCGCTCGCGCCGTTCTACTTCCGCACCATCCATGTCGTCGCGGTCGGTTTCCTGGCCGTGCTGTTCGTGGTGAACACGATCTTCCCGCTCTGGCACACCGACGTGTGGGGCCACGTGCGGTACGGGCAGTGGATGGTCGAGCATCGGGCCATCCCCGACCGCGAGCCGTTCTCGGCGTGGTGGGACGGGCGGCAGCGGTTCACGCAGTTCTACACGGTCAGCCACCTCATCATGTATGGAGTGTACGCGGCCGGCACGAGGCTGGCGGGTGGCGACGACCTCACGCAACTCGCCGGCGGCGTGGAGGCATTGCGGTTCCTGCACGCCTTCCTGGTCGTCGCCCGGTACGCCCTGCTCTAT
>JBBQCQ010000684.1:0-2639 GCA_038318835.1 Gemmatales bacterium
GGATCGCTTCCTTCGCCTGGGCCGGGGCATCCTTCGCCTTCTGCTTCATATCGTCGATCCGCTCTTGCGAAACACCCGCCCGCCGGGCCATCTCTTCCCACTGGTCGGTGGTCGTGCTGTCAGCCGCGGCTTGGGCCGTAGCGGCTACGCCGACCATCGCCCCGTACCCGATCCGCACACCGGTGGACGCCAGGAAGATCATCATCGACAGCGTCGTGGCCCAGACCAGCAGGCCGTAGAGTGCGCCTTCGCAATTGTTCTCGCCGACGGTAAACAGGCTGGCGACATACCCGCCGAAGAACAGCGAGACGCACGTCACGAAGATCGCGAACACAATCGCGCCGATGGTCAGCGCCTTGGGCGTGACCTTGTCGCTGATCGCCAGACCGACCGCGCCGGCCAGGATCGTCAGCAGGAAGTAAATCGCTAGCGAGAGCACGGCCCCGGCCAGCACGGCGGCCCAGGTGATGCGGCTCTTCACGCCCACCATGTCTTCGAGGTGAACGGGTTGATCGGCCACTGCTGTAACGGTTGCCATGTGCAAAACCTCGGGAGAGAGTGAGTCACCGTCGGCCGCGAAAAGATCGCGGCGAACGATGAAAGGGTCTGAATTCAAGTTTTTCAAAGCAGGTTGTGTGCCGACGAGAGCTGAACTGCGGAGATGGGGCGAAAACGAAACCCGCCCAGCGATTCGGGAATGGGTTCGAGGGTGAACTAAATCTGCACGCGGCGGTTGTAAAACCACCACTCGGCCATGAGCACGACCAGCCCAAGCAACACGGCGAGCTTCCACAAATCGCGCGGCTGTTGTCGTGGTTCGTTGGCGGCGATCGTCTCCGCACCGATGCGGATTTCCGTCGTCGCCGCAATATCGCTCTCGTCGTGCTCGGCGGTGGGCACCAGATTGACCGCGAATCGGCGGCCGGCCGCGCGATTCGTGCCGGGTTCGGTCCAGACCGCCGCGTAAGGGCCGATCTGGTCCGTGTTGGTGAAGATGAACTCCGGTCGCGGCACGTCACGGTCGAACACCTTCGTCGAGCCATGGGGCAGCGTCACCGCGATCCGCTTCGCCACGCCAGTCGCCAGCGGCTTCTCCTGGCCGGTCGTGATCGGGTCTTCCGCCGAGGCATCGCGAACGTTACCGAGGGTGGTGACGACGTTCCGCGCGAACAGCACGAAGCTCGACTGCAATGGCCAGAGCGTGTTCCAGTCGGTCGCGGTGGACATCAGCGGGAAGGCCATGATCAGGTCCGTGAACGGCCCCCGTGGCAGGCCAGCGATGAGTACCTGCCCGCCGGCCGCTTCGAGCAGTCGTTGCGTGCCGTTCGGCAAGCTCGGCAGGCGGAACGACTCGTCGATGGCCATCTCGTACAGGCCGCGAAGGTTCCGCATGATCGGATGGCGGTCGAGCGATCCCTGCACGCTCGGCCCCTTTACTGGCACGACTCGCATCGGGCCGTCGGCCGCGGTCGCGGGCAGGAACGGCGGCGGTGGGTAGCCGATGAACCAGGTGTTCGCGCTCGGCATCGCGTCTTCCGTCGCCGGGCCGCAGCGGTCAAAGATGATGAGGTCGTACTTCCCCTCGCGGGCCGGCTTCAGGTACTTCTCGGCGTCGGTCAGAGCCGCCGGCGTTTCCCACGTGCGGTCGGCGAGAGCCTGGTGCGCGGCACTGTCGAAGAACGCCCGCAGCAGTTTGTTGTCGTCCGGCGACACGATCAGCACCTTCGCCTTGCGGACCACGCCGAGGACGAACCAGGCGTCGTCGTCGAGGGGCAGCGCGTCGTTCGCCCCTTCGAGGTGGGCGTGTAGCGTCACATCGGCCCCCTCTGGCAAGTCCGGCAGGTAGAACTGCACCGCCTTGCCGGCCGCGTTCTGGTCCCGCTTCGCCGCCGGGCGCAGTGTCCGCGAATACGCCCGCAACAGGTTGCCGGCTGGGTCGAGGACTTCGAGCCGCACCACGAGCTTGTCGGCTGGCTTGTCGCGGTAGTTCCGCACAAAGGCCGTCACGGTCGCTTTCGTCGGGTCATCGGCATCGCGGTCGGCCACCGCCAGCGTCGGGTCGGCCGGGTCGTTCTCGTCGTCGTCGGGCAGCGGCTTCTGCCAGCCGCGGTCCACGGTCAGCCGCGACAGGGCGAGATTGTTCGCCCCCTCGGCCGGCGGGACGTGGTACGTCAGGTTCAAGTTCGTCAGGGCGAACTCGGCCGGGAAGGGGAAGCGGCCGTCGGAGAAAACGTGAACGTCGGCCGGGACGCCTTCCGTGGGCACGTACTGCCGCTCCTTGCCGGGGACGACCGCGCCGGGAATGGTCGCCTCGTTCTCGGTGGACTTGATCGGGTTCGCGAGACTGGCCGCGAGGCCGAGGGCTTCCTCGATCCGCGTCGGCTTCTGCGTGGGTTGGATGCGCTCGACGGCGGCGCGGAGTTCGCCGCGATTGTTCGTGTACGACTGTGCCGTCTCGGCCGTGGAGTTGAAGACGATGACCATGCCGGTGTCGTCGTCGGTGGCGGCATCGATCTCGCGGAGGGCTTGTTGCTTCGCCCACGCCAGCCGTGTCGGGGCCACATCGGTGGCCGACATGCTCTCGGAGTTGTCGAGGATGTGGATGTAGTGCCGCCCGCCGAAGATCGCGCCATGCAACC
>JBBQCQ010000685.1:0-2629 GCA_038318835.1 Gemmatales bacterium
CTGCGGCCCAGGTGAAGTACCCGGCCCCGCCGGCGAAGTACCACGTCGATCTGCGCTACGCCATTGCCACGGAAGAGAATCAGCGGGTCCGCGATTACCGCGTGCTGAAAGCCGCACTCGACAAACTCGGCTTCGTAGCTGACGCACGCGAGGACGCGGACCTCGATCAATTCAATCCGCTGGCGAACCGCCTCTCCGGCACCCTGCCCTCGAAGGACGCCGCGGATGTGCTAAAGATTGGCGCGGTTCGCACGGCCATCCTGCGGTCCGACGAGGTCGCGCTGCCGGACGACGACAAGAAGCCGGTCCAGGTGCGCATCCGCATCTCGTCCGGGCTGGACTTGGCCGAGCAACGGGTGTTCCACGAACAGGTGATAGCCCAACTTGGCCGCGTCGGATTTCAGGAGCTGACTGGGTACGAACACGCGAACTTCAGCCTCGTCCGCGGAACGATGCCGGCCGGCCGCGTGCCGGAACTGCTCCGCGACCTGCGGGACCAACCCTCTGGCTGGTTCTTCAGCGAAATTCCTCGCGACCAACTGAACCTCCCGCTGCGGGACATCTTGCCGGTGCGGCTTGTGGAAGTGCTGCCCGACATCGACTTCGGCCCCGTCGTTGCCCCGCCGGCCGCGCTACCGCCGGACGTGGACTCCCCGAAGTATTCACTCGACCTGCGGTCGTTCCTCGCCGACCCGGCGAACGCCGGCAAGGCCTTCCGCGTGGAACTCGTTCTCGAAGGCGTGCTGCCTGAAGGGGCGTTGGAACTGCGGGACTACCTCCGCCTGCGCATTCCCGCGGCCGCGATGGAAGGCGTGTACGGCAACTTCGCCGTCATCCGTGTCACCACGCCGGCCGACCTCGTGAAGCTCGCGCAAATCTCGTCGGTCCTCTCGATCCGCCGCCCCCGAACCGCGGCCGAACAACCCGGTTCGATGAAGACGAACGCCTCGGTTCAATCGGCCCTGGCGCAGGGCAACGTGTATGCCCTGCACGGGCAGGGCTACCGCGGGGCCGGGTCGCGGGTGGTTGTACTCGCCACCGACTTCGCCGGGGCCGACAAGTTGTTCGGCACGCGACTACCGAAGACGGTACAGTTCCTCGACCTGACGGCCGAGTTATCGCCGACGCTGGAGCCGACGCCGATGGGCACCGGCGTGAGCGGCACCGAAACGGCCGCCGCCGTTCATGCGGCCGCACCGGCCGCCGAGATCGTGTTGGTTCGCCTCGACCCGGTCGCGGTTCACCAACTGCTAACCGTGGCGAAGACTGTCCTCGGCGATGCGGCCGCATCGGTCGCGGTGCAGACCCGCGGCGACGAGTTCAACGCCCAGGCCGAGCGGCTCGCCAACCGTCGGGATCGGGTGGAAGAAGAGTATCGCCGGGCGTTCAACGACCTGAGCGACAACGCGAAGGCGGCGAACCGACGAACCGACGCGGCCGGGGCGTTCAAGACGTTGCTCGCCGACGAGAAGGCCTTCAAGGTGAAGTACGACCGCCTCGCCCTGCTGCGGGCGAAGTTGCTCGACCTCCACGGGGCGAACGTGATCGTGAATACGCTCGTCTGGGAAGACGGGTACGCCCACGATGCTCTCAGCGAAGTCAGCCGCCTGCTGGACGCCAAGCTCGCCCCCCAACCGACGCGGTCGGGGCTACGGGCAATCAAGATTCCGCCGGTGCCGGTGTGGGTGCAGGCCGGCAGCACGTCGCTCGGCAGCGCGTGGACGGGGCCATTCCTGGACGCGGACGGCAACGGCGTGATGGAGTTCGCCGCAGGGCAGAAGGCGGGCACGTGGACGCCGGAACTGAACTTCCTCGCTCTGGTCGGTCCCGACGGCAAGCCGACCGACACCCTGCCCGCCGGGGCGAAGATTCGCATTAGCGTGCAGTGGCGCGAGCCGCGGAGCGCGGAAACCGACCTGAGCGGTCAGGCCGCGTTCCGCTTCACGCTCAAGCTCCTGCGGCAGATCGACCCGACCGGCGAGAAGACCGCGACGGACGAATTCGCGGTCGCGGCCCAGACCGTGGGTCAACCGACGCACGTACAGCGGACGTTCTCGGCCGGAATCTTCGAGCAAATTCTGGAAATCGCCATCCCGGCCGACGGCCGGTATGCTCTCCGAGTCGAGGGCAAACTTGCGACCGCGTCACTGGTGCGCACAGCCCGGCCGGTTTTCGAGCTTCGCCCGCGGGTCTACGTGACGGCCACCGACGCAGCCACGACTGCGAAGGGTCGGCTCGCGTTCACGACCTACACACCGCAGGCGAGTGGCGTAGCCATCCCCGGCGACGCCACGACGGTCGTGACAGTCGGCGTGGTCACCGGTCTCGTGGGGGCTGGACCGGGCATCTTGCTGCGGGTGAAGCCGGACGTGTTCGTGCAAGACGTGGCCTCGCCCGACACGGCCACGGGCGTGGTCGCCGGCGTGGTCGCGTGCCTGATCGAAGCCGGCGTGCAGCCGACGGGCACGCTTCGCCTCTTGACGCCGAAACCGGGCCAGTGGTTAGGCGTGCCGGCCGAATGGGTCCAGAACCTACCGGCCAATATCATCAGATCGCAATAATCTTTCCTCAGAATTCTGTCCGCCCCAATGGGTCATTATGGAGTCTTAAGTTGAACGAACTTACTATT
>JBBQCQ010000686.1:0-2629 GCA_038318835.1 Gemmatales bacterium
AGCAGGGGATAAAGACCTGGGCAATCGGTGGTGGGACGACAGAGTCGCTCATGACGGCAACGTTGAAGAAAAAGAGTCGGGCGCGAATCGAGACTACTATAGGAAACGGCTTCTCACTCGTTGAGGTTCGCCGTCCGTATCATGCCCTCATGAACGCACACGATCTGCACACCTGGCGGGACGCCGCCGTGGAGGCGGCCCAGCGGGGGGCGGCCGAACTCGAAGCCTGGCGCGGCAAGTTCACCATCCGCGAGAAGGCCCGCGCCGACCTCGTCACCGATGCCGACACCGCCTCGCAGAAAGCTATCAAGACCTTCCTCCTCGAGCGGTTCCCCGATCATCAGTTCCTCGGCGAGGAAGACTGCTTCGGCCAGTCGCTCGAATCGCTGAAGCAGTCGCTCGGCTCCGCCCCGACGTGGATCGTCGATCCGCTCGACGGAACGTCCAACTACGCCCACGGACTGCCGTGCTACGCGGTGAACGTGGCCCTCCTGGTGGGTGGCGAGATCGTCGTCGGCGTGACCTTCGAGCCGCGGTTGAACGAGATGTTCGTGGCCGCGAAGGGCGGCGGCACGTTCCTCAACGGCGTGCCGATCCGCGTCAGCGACGTTGCAAGTATCAGCGATGGCCTGCTGGCCACCGGGTTCCCGTCGAACTTCGACGCGCAGCTGCGGAACCTGGAAGCCTGGAAGCGGGTGTCGTCCCACGCGCAGGGGCTGCGGCGGACCGGGTCGACGGCGATCAACATGGCCTACGTGGCGGCCGGGCGGTTCGACGGGTACTGGTGCTACGACAACTGGCCGTGGGACGTGGCCCCCGGGGCGATCCTCATTCAGGAAGCCGGCGGGCAGGTGACGAGTAGCGACGGCACGCCGTTTCACCCGTTCCGCATGGACCTCGTCGCGTCCAACGGGCACACGCACGACGAAATTCTGTCGGCCTTGACGTCGGAATAACTTCACCGTTTCGCCGATTGCACTTTCTCGAACAGCAGCCCGACGAACGTCTCCAGGCAGGCCACGTACTCGCTGTTCGCGAGTTGGTGCACCTTGTAGACCAGTGCCCGTCGGCGTTCGAGGAAGTCCACGAAGTGCTCGACGCCGAGCTTTTCCAGCACACCGCCGGGGTTCTGCGCGTCGATCAGTTCCGCGATCTCGTCGGCCCGCAGGTCGTTGGCCCGATCCTTGTGCCGGTCCAGCCAATTCACGAGTTCCGGCAGATTCGCGCGGTCGTGGAGGAGTTTGAGCGCCTCCTCGTCGGCCGGCGGGCGGCCGTGCATCCGCGGCAGCAGCCGTTCGATCGACAGCGTGCGGAGTTCGTTGACCGTCAGCCCGAGCGCGTCGGCGCACTGACTGACGGTGGCGTTCCGCAGCCGGCGCTTCGGGCCGCCGTTGAGAATCTGGCGAATTGTGTGGCGGTTGAGGTTGGAAATCCGGGCAAAGTCTTCCTGGTTCCAACCCCGCTCCTCGACCAACTTCGCAATCTTAAACGCCAGTTCCCCGCCAGCGTGGACGGTAACGCTGCCGCTCATCTTGCACCCCGCGACCGTGCGAGTTCTGTTCCGAGAGGGTTACACGCATATCCTACGTGGCCGGCAAGTGGAGCACGCTGGAAGTGATCGCCCACCTGGCCGACTTCGAGCCGATCCTGGTCGAACGCATGAATCGCATCCTCGCGACCGACGATGCGAAGGTGTTGCCGGCCGACGAGAATCTTTTCGCGAAGGCGCTGTACTACCACGACCGCGACGCGGCCGAGGAACTGGCCCTGATCGACGCCACGCGATCCTCGATGGCCCGCATCCTTGAGAAGCTGTCGCCGGCCGACCTCGCCCGCACCCGCGAGCACAGCCAGAAGGGGCCGCTGACGCTGGAGCGCGTGATTCAGATGGCCATCCGCCACATCCCCGCCCACCTGCCGTTCATCGCCGCGAAGCGGGCGGCGCTGGGGGTTTGACCGCCCGCACGCGGACGGCCCGCCGTCGAAATCGCGGTTCGGCCACGGGTCGGGGTCGTAAGTCTTGGTCGTGCCGTCGTTGGTGTCGTGCACCGGGGCGGCCGACGGGTGCGGCGGTCGCGGCGGCGGCGTGATCTTCGGCCGGCCGCCGCCGAGCGGGTCGCCGTCGTCGCGTGGCTCGTCCGTCGGCTTCGTCTCGTACTCGGCCAGGAAGTTGCGGGCCGTCTGGGCGAACTGCTCGTCGGTGACGTTGCCGACCATCTGGTGCAACAGGTCCACGGCGTCCTGCTCGCCGGCCCCCGCCGACGGCGTCGGCCGCCGGTGGCGGATGCCGGTCATCCAGAACTTCATGAGCACGGTGGCCGCCTGAAGTTGCACCTTCTCCTCGTCGGACCGCAGCAGCCGGCGGAGCATGAGCATGGCCTCCGACCCGGCCTCGCCGAGCAGCCGCTTGCGGGCCGCCTTCAGTACCGCCTGCCACTCGGCCCGGTGGTCGGCCGCACACGCCTTCAGGTCTTCGACGCAGACGCCGACCTCCTTCGCGGCCGTCGTCCACGACGCCCCGCCGGCCAGGAGTTCGGCCGCCTGCCGGTATTCGTCCGCGAGAAGTATTGAGCCGACCATACGTCACCCCGAAGTGAGAGGGGAACTGATTTCGTATGGCGACTATTCG
>JBBQCQ010000687.1:0-2623 GCA_038318835.1 Gemmatales bacterium
GTCAGTATCGCCGCACGCTCGGATCGACGAGCGTGCTCCATGCCTCGATGCCGCCGGCCAGCGAGGCGACGTTCGCGTGGCCGGCCTGTTGCAGGATCGCCGCCCCGCTCAGACTGCGGACGCCGTGGTGGCAGTACACCACCACGAGCGCCCCGGCCGGCGGGGCGACTTCGTCCAACCGACCCGGCAGTTCGTGCAGCGGGATCAGCGTGCTGTCCGCGAGGTGGGTGTAGTCGTACTCGTTCTGCTGCCGCACGTCGAGGAGGTAGACCGCCTCGCCGGCGGCGAGCTTCGATTTCAGGTCGGTCGCGTGAATCTGTGCGATCATGTCGTCTCCGTGATGTCGGGCAGCCCCAGCTTCGTCAGATACTCGCGTTCCTTGATGCGCATCTGCTTCTCGGCCTTTGCGGTCGTGTCGTCGTAGCCACACAGGTGCAGGCAGCCGTGGATCACGTACAGCAGCAGTTCCCGCTCCGTCGGGTGGCCGCGGTCGGCGGCGTACTCGACCGCGATCTCGTAGCCGATGACGATCTCGCCTTCCAGCTTCTTCGCCTTCGCGTCGGTGTACGGGAAGGTGATTACGTCCGTCGGCTCGTCGTGATTCAGGAACTGCTTGTTCAGGCGGTGGATGTGGGCGTTGTCCACGAAGGCCACGACGATCTTCGCGGCCCGCACGCCTTCGCCTTCCAGCACCGACTTGGCGGCGGCCTTCAGGGCGGGGAAGTCGAGGGGCTGTTCGTAGGGGTTGGCGATCGAGATCGAGAGCATGAGGGAATTTATAGAAGCAGACGGACGAATGTGCCGGGGATTTCTATAACGCTTGCATCCTCTCCCGGACCTGCCCGCCCGATGGCCGTACCCCCGGCCGCCGCAACCACGCGCGGGGAACCGTCCCAACATTATCGGGGGTGCCCAGTTCCATCTCTTCCGGAGACTCAGACGTAATGGCCGCTACCGCTCGTCAACAGGCGATTCAAACGATCGCCACGACCACGCACCAACTCAACCGCATCGTCTTCAAGGACAAGTCGCTCAAGGACCTATTCGGGGCGAACGTGTTCGGCGAGGTGGAACAAAAGGCCCGCCTGCCCAAGCCGATCTTCAAGGCCCTGCAGAAGACGATCAAGCTCGGCGCGCAACTCACCGACCCGAACCTCGCCGACGCCGTCGCCAGCGCCATGAAGGACTGGGCCATCGAGCACGGCGCGACGCACTACACGCACCTGTTCCAGCCGCTCACCGGCCTGACGGCCGAGAAGCACGATAGCTTCCTGTCGCCGTCGGCCGATGGCAGCGCGATGAGCGAATTCAGCGGTAAGGAACTCGTGAAGGGCGAACCCGACGCCAGTTCCTTCCCCAGTGGCGGCCTGCGGGCGACCTTCGAGGCCCGCGGCTACACCGGCTGGGACCCGACCAGCCCGGCGTACATCCGCGAGACGCCCAACGGCGCGACGCTGGTCATCCCGACCGTGTTCGTGTCGTGGACCGGCGAAGCCCTCGACAAGAAGACGCCGCTGCTCCGCAGCATGGAAGTCGTCTCGCCCCAGGCCCTCCGCATCTTGAAGCTGTTCGGCAACACCGAGGCGAAGAAGGTCATCACGACCGTCGGCCCGGAGCAGGAATACTTCCTGATCGACAAGAACTTCTACTACGCTCGGCCCGACCTGATTAACTGCGGCCGCACGCTGTTCGGGGCGAAGCCGCCCAAGGGCCAGGAACTGGAAGACCAGTACTTCGGCACCATCCCGGAGCGGGTCATCGCGTGCATGGCCGACTGCGAAATGGAGATGTTCAAGCTCGGCATCCCGGTCAAGACCCGGCACAACGAGGTCGCGCCGAGCCAGTACGAAATCGCGCCGATCTTCGAGGACAGCAACCTCGCGACCGACCACAACCAACTGACGATGGACGTGATGCGCCGCACGTCCGAGACGTATGGCCTCGTGTGCCTCTTGCACGAGAAGCCGTTCGCCGGCATCAACGGGTCGGGCAAGCACAACAACTGGTCGCTGTCCACGGACACCGGCGAGAACTTGCTGAACCCTGGCGACAACCCGCACGACAACGCGCAGTTCCTGGTCTTCTGCGTGGCCGTCATTCGGGCCGTGGCCAAGTACCCGGAACTGCTCCGCGTCACCGTCGCCAGCGCCGGCAACGACCACCGTTTGGGCGCGAACGAAGCCCCGCCCGCGATCATCAGCATCTTCCTCGGCGAACAGCTTCAAGACGTGATGGATCAGCTCGAAGCGAGCAACCTGAAGTCCACGAAGCAGGGCGGGTACATGGAAATCGGCGTCACGGCGCTGCCGAAGCTGCCACGGGACGCTGGCGACCGCAACCGGACTTCGCCGTTCGCCTTCACCGGCAATAAGTTCGAGTTCCGCGCCGTCGGTAGCAGCTTCAGCATCGGCGGGCCGAACGTCGTGCTGAACACGATCGTGGCCGAGTCGCTCGACTTCATCGCGACGAAGCTGGAAGCCGACGTGAAGGGCGGCAAGCCGCTCAACAAGGCCATCCAGGACCTGCTGCCGGGCATCCTGAAGGAGTCGAAGAAGGTGATCTTCAACGGCAACGGCTACGCCGAGGAGTGGCAGGTCGAGGCCGCCAAGCGGGGCCTGCCGAA
>JBBQCQ010000688.1:0-2615 GCA_038318835.1 Gemmatales bacterium
TACAACCCGCTGATTAAGAGTCAGCTGCTCTGCCAGTTGAGCTATCGGGGCGACACTGTCTTTCTAGAAGCCAATTCTCGCGGCTTCAAGAGTCGGTCGCGGAAAATTACCTGCCCCAGGGACACCACACCCGGCCGTCAGGTTCGCCCGCCGACTTCGTCCTACCATGAAGGAGTGGAACACACTCCCGATTCTCTCTTCGAGACCCTCCTCGCGGCCGTCCTCGGCGGCGAACTCATTCGCGCGACGTTCGGCGGCACGCCCCGGCACGACCCGGCGACGCCCTGGGTGCGCGCTCTTGTTCGGCCGGTTGATGTTCGCGGCGAGCCTCGACTTCAGTTCGAGCAGTTCGACCGGCGGCAGGCGTTCACCAAGAACGAAACCCGAGCGCAGGCCGCCGTGACACTCCGCGGGTTGCACGCCATCGGATTCTCGAACATCCACATCCGCACACGGCGGGAAGAAATCGAAATTCGCCTCAGCAAGAAGGGGAAGGCCCACGTCGCCCGGCGACCCGCGGAAGAGGCAACGGCCGACCCTGGGCACAACCGGGCGAAGGACGTGCCGCTGCCCGAAGGGAAGGCCGACCACCTGCTCGAAACGATGGGCATCCTCACCGCCGACGGCCGAATACGGGCGAGCATGAGGCCGAAGTTCACGCAGATCAACGAGTTCCTCAAACAC
Source organism: Gemmatales bacterium (assembly GCA_038318835.1). GTDB lineage: Bacteria > Planctomycetota > Planctomycetia > Gemmatales > Gemmataceae > Limnoglobus. Next base: position 685 of record JBBQCQ010000688.1, read on the forward strand.
CTCAGCCACGTCCTCGAACCAGCCGGGCTGAACGACCTGGGCCGGCCAGTTGAAATCCTCGACTGCGGGTGCGGGTCGAGCTATCTCACGCTCGCCGTCCACCACTACCTGAACCACGTCCTCGGCTGCCCGGCCACGATTCTCGGCGTCGATGTGAACGAAGCCGTGATCCGCTCGAGCGTCGAGAAGGCCGAGCGAGTGCAGGCGGATGGGCTGGCATTCGCGTGCGGACGAATCGGGGCAATCGACACGCGGGCGGATATCGTTCTCGCTCTCCATGCCTGCGACACGGCCACCGACGACGCCCTGGCCCAGGCGGTCCGCAGCGGGGCGAAGGTACTGATGAGCGTGCCATGCTGCCATCACCACTTGAACCAACAGCTTCAGGCCGTCGGGCCGGCGGCCGCGCTCAAGCCGCTGCTGCGATACGGCCTCCTGCACGAACGCACGGCCGACATCGTCACCGACTCCTTCCGGGCACTGGCTCTGCGCGTCATGGGGTATCGGGTCGAGGTGGTCGAGTTCGTTAGCCCGGAGCACACGGCCCGCAACCTGATGATTCGGGCCGTGCGCACCGGCCACGCAAGCGATACGACCGCGGCTGCTGAGTACCGCGGGTTGAAGCAGTTCTGGGGCGTCACCCCGTACATCGAAACGGCCCTCGGCCAGTCGTTCCGAAAGGTGCTGGGCGAAACATAACCGGATCGGGCTGTGTGGCGCTGAGCGAGTTTCAAATCGAGTAATTCCTGTTCGGCCACCGATGAACACGGAAAAGGCAGATCCGAGGGAAACCCAAATCCGGTTTTAGTTCTGATCTGGCTTTTCGGTGTTCATCGGTGGCCGATCCGTCTTCGCTCTACTCACTCCACGCCCTGGAGTTTTGCCCGCACACTCTGCCACATTTCGCCCAGGGCTTCCTCAGCCTGCGATTTCAGCACCGACACCGGGGCCATTTTCAGCAGGCCGCTCCGCGACAGTATCTCGGCGACCCAGCCGACGAGAGTGCCGCCCTCGGCATCGCGGAACGCCAGGTTCGTCGCCATCACCAGACCCCCGCCGAGGGTGCGGTTGGTCAGCGTGAACGTGACCGACATACCGGGCGTGCGTTCGAGGATGGCGAGTTGCGTTTCCAGGGTGGCGGTCGCGAAGCCCAGCTTCGCCTTCGCCTGCCACTCGGCCGCGTCAGCGGAGGCGGAACGCACAACGCCATCGGGCACGCACGCGGCCAGGAACGCCGCGTCGGACAGATTTTTCGCGACCACCGTTCTCGGGAATGGGAACGTCTCGGAGCCGGAGAATGTGAGCATGTCCCCCAGGTTAGCAGGCAGGGCCGGTTCGTCTTCTCACGGCGGGGAAAAAATGCGAGGATTTTTTGCCCGAGATACGAGAAGAGGCAAGCCTCGTCTCCTATAAATGCTGGGTAGCTTCTTTCCCTCCGCCCGCCCTCCGGGTGTCTTGCGACGGCGAAAAACGAACGATCAAGGAGTTCACACATTCAACCAATCCTGCCCCGGCCGACCCTACCCGCCGCTCCCAAGCCGGCCTCTTTCAAGCAGACCGTGCAGACGATTTTCAACTACATCAACGTCTTGCCCTTCCTGGCGATCCACGTCGCCTGCGTGTCGGTCTTCTTCGTCGAGTTCCACTGGTGGGCGGTGGCCCTGTTCGTCGCCACGTACAGCCTGCGAGTGTGGGGGCTGACGGCCGGTTTCCACCGGTACTTCGCGCACCGCTCGTACAAGACCTCGCGCTGGTTCCAGTTTGTGATTGGCCTGACTGGCTCGGCGGCCATGCAGAAGGGGCCGATGTGGTGGGCCGGCGAACACCGCCAGCACCACCGGTACTCGGACCAAGACGACGACCCGCACTCGCCGATCAAAAATTCGGTATTCTGGGCGCACGTCGGCTGGGTCATCAGCCGTAACAACGGT
>JBBQCQ010000689.1:0-2611 GCA_038318835.1 Gemmatales bacterium
TGGAAGTGAAGTGCCAGGACGAGCGGAGCCAGGGCAAGAACTACGAACAGGCGATGCGGGTCTTACGGTCGCGACTGTTCGAGCGGCAGCAGGAGAAGCTGCACAAAGAACGGTCCGAAGCTCGGAAGTCGCAGATCGGCAGCGGCGACCGCAACAGCCGGATTCGCACGTACAACTTCTCCGAGAACCGCTGCACCGACCACCGCATCGGCGTGACCGTGTACCGCATGGACGCCGTCCTCGCCGGCGACCTGGACGTGATGGTGAAACCAATGCTCGACGCGGTGAAGAAGGAAAAGCTCGGTGCCACGGCGTAACACGCTGCCGCGTGGTTGGCAAGTGGATGGGTTTGGGCGAAGCCCACGGACGAATGTCCGTGGGCTTCGCCCAAAAACTGCCAGACATGACCGTATTCCCCCGCTAATATCCCGCGGCGACGCCATCCTTGCGGGCCTCGGTGCCGCCGTGCAGCTTGCCGGTGGCCGGGTCGATCTGAATGCCCTGGTAGCCGCCGCCGTTCGTTTTGATGCGATCCACGACGTGCCCTCGCTTCGTCAGTTCCGCCAGCACCGCGTCGGGGATGCCCGGCTCGCACTTCAAGGTGCCGCCGTCGGCCGCGCCGGGCTTGCCGGTCGGCGTGGCACTGCCGACGTGCTCGATCCGCGCCGCCTCGCCAGCCTGCTGCACGTTCATGCCGAAGTCGAGCATGTTGACGAGCACCTGCACGTGCCCCTGCGGCTGCATGTCGCCGCCCATCACGCCGTAGGTCAGCCACGGCTTGCCGGCCTTCGTCACCATCGCCGGGATGATCGTGTGGAACGGCCGCTTGCCCGGTTCGAGGCGGTTGGCGTGGTGCTCGTCGAGTGCGAACAGCGTGCCGCGGTTCTGCAGCGCGAAGCCCAGGTCCGGCGGCGCGAACCCGGAGCCGAACCCGAAGTAGTTGCTCTGGATGAGCGACACGCAGTTGCGGTCCTTGTCCACCACACACAGATAGATTGTGTCGGCCTTGCCCAGTTTCGCGTCGCCGGCGGCCACGTCCTTCAAGGCCCGCGTCGGGTCGAAGAGTTTGCCCCGCTCGGCCGCGTAGGCCTTCGAGATCAATTCCGTCACGGGCACCTTCGTGAACCGTGGGTCGGTGTAGAACTTCGCGCGGTCGGCGTAGGCGATCTTCTTCGCCTCGACCATCAGGTGCCAGTAGTCGGCCGTGTTGCGCCCGAGCTTCTTCAGGTCGTGCGGCTCGATCAGGTTCAGCATTTGCAACGCCGCGATCCCTTGCCCCGGCGGCGGCAGTTCCCACACGTCGTAGCCGCGGTAGCTCGTCGAGACCGGCGTCACCCACTCGGACGTGTGCCCGGCGAAGTCCTTGCGTTGGAACAGCCCGCCCTTCGCGTCCGAATACGTCACCAGTGCGTCGGCAATCGGCCCCTTGTAGAAGGCATTGCGGCCGCCGTCGGCGATGCGCTGGTAGGTCTTCGCGAGGGCCGGGTTCTTGAACACCTCGCCGACCTTCGGCGCGTGGCCGTCCACAGTGTAGACCGCCCGCAGTTCGTCCCCCTTCTCGGCTGCCTTCCAGTACCCGCCGATGACCTTCGGCACCACGACCCCGTCGTTCGCGTGGCGGATGACCGGCGTCAGCAGTTCCGCGAACGACTTCGTGCCGAACTTCTTCCGCAGTTCGTCCCACCCATCGACGCACCCCGGCACCGACCAGCTCAGCGGGCCGCGTTCGGGAATCTCGGCGAGACCGCGGTCGGCGAACAGTTGCCGCGTGGCCTTCATCGGCGAGCGGCCATTGGCGTTGAGGCCGTGGAGGGTCTGCGTCTTGGCATCCCAGACGATGGCGAACAGGTCGCCGCCGACGCCGCACGACATCGGCTCCATGAGGCCCATCGCGGCACTCGTGGCGATGGCCGCATCGACGGCGTTGCCGCCCGCCTTAAGCACGTCCAGCCCGACCTGGGCGGCAACCGGGTGACTGGTCGCGACGATGCCGTGGTCGGCGACCGTCTCGGGCCGCGGCCGGACCTGGGCGTGTGCCGCCCCGCCGGTGCCGAGAAGCAAGACGAGAGTGAAAAGCGAATGTCTCATGGTGTGCGTTCCGCCGAGGGGATCAACGCTTATCGCAGAACGGGCCGGCGAAAGCAAGAAGCGGATGCCATTCGGCTCGGCCCCCGCCTCGCGAGTGCTCATGGAGCGGGGGCACACTTGACGAGCGGGACTGGCCCCGTATTATCGTTGTACCGGCCGAGGGGCCGGAGTCGCGGAAGTGGCGGAATTGGCAGACGCGCTAGATTCAGGTTCTAGTTCCAGCAATGGAGTGGAGGTTCAAGTCCTCTCTTCCGCATAACCTGAAAACACGAGGGCTTGCGGGCAAAATCGCCGCAAGCCCTCGTGCATTTTCCGACCTGTCGGTCGGTGGTTACTTCTTCCGCACCAGCTTCATCGTGCCGCAGTGGTTGGGGGCCGGCTTGCCCATGCCTTTCAGGGTTGCGGTGGCAGACTGGGAGATTCCGGGTATCAGGTAGTCCGCGACTGCAACTGTCCCGGAGTGCCCCGCCATGTTGTTCGACCCACTGCTCAAGCCCTTCCTCGACAAACGACCCGTCGCCGT
>JBBQCQ010000690.1:0-2609 GCA_038318835.1 Gemmatales bacterium
GGTGCCTGCCGTCGCTCGGGAACTATTCGCGCCGCGACCAAACGCGGAACGACCCGAAGTCCGCCAGCGATGGATACGCCACTGGCTTCGCGACCTACGTGCTGAAGCAGGCCGATCCGAACAACGCCGCCCTCGCGAAGGGCGTATCCTGGTTGAAGGCCAACCAGCGAGAGTCCGGCCGGTGGTTCACGCGGTCGCTGAACAACGACAAGGCCCACTACATCACGAACGCCGGTACCGCCTTCGCCGTGATGGCCCTGACGGCGTGCAGCGAGACGACGGCGGGGAAGTGACCCGACTTCCGAAGTCGGGGTGGTTTGCCCTCCCATCTCCCACCCTGCGGTTATAATCACCTCACTCCCGCTCCCGCTCTCGACCCGACATGCCCCTGATGCCGCTGTCCCCCTGGCTCACGTTCCGCCAAGCGAAGGAGGCCGTTCGTCACGGCCGGCCCGAGGAGGCGCATCGCCTGCTCGCACCGCTCTCGGCGGAAGGCTATCGCAAGGCCGGACGGATGCTCCGCGAGGTGGCGGCGGCTTACGTCGCTCGGGGTGAGAAGGCCCATCGGGCCGACAACGCCGAGGCCGCATGGAAGGATTTGCTCGCGGCCGAAGCCCTCAATACCGGCGACGCTCGCGTGTCGAGCCTTCGCACGGCCCTCACCCGCATCGGCGTGGCCGAGTGTGCGGCCGCCCTGGAAGCTGCAAAGCCGATGCACGTTCTTGCGGTCGTCGGCCGCCTCCGCGATCGGCACACTTCTCGGCCGGACCTGGACACGATGGAGACCCTCGCCCAGGACTGGGTGATGGCCCAGGAGATGGCCGATCGTGGGGACTTTCTGCTCGCGCAATCGGCCGTCGATACGATTCGCACACGGATGGCGATGACCCCGACGACTGGCCTGGACGCCTTCGCGAAGCAACTCGAAGGGCGGCACGAGCGGTTCCGCACGGCCGTCGCGCACTTGTCCGAGGCGGCCGAGGCGAACAAGTGGGCCGACGCCGCGAAGTGGGCCGCTGAAGTGATCGCGGCCGCCCCGAACCACCGCGAGGCCCGCACGATTCAAGTTCGCGCCTGGGAAGGCCTGAAGCCGGCCACCGCGAGTTATCACGGCCTGGTGGCCGACATGGTGCCGCTGGTCGTCGAACCGCACCACGCGGCCTTCGCCTACGCCCCGACGAAATCGGCCGAGCCGAGGAACGGCTCCCGCCCGTCGTCGCGACGGAGCGAGTCGCTCTCCGGCGGCTTGCCGAAGCGGTTCTTGTTGTGGATCGACGGCGTCGGCGGCTACCTCGTGTGTCTGTCGAACCGGGTGACGTTCGGCCAGGCGACAGCCGACGCGCCGATTGATGTGCCGTTGTTTGCCGACGTGTCGCGGATGCACGCCGAGATGGCCCGCGATGGCGAAGGCTATCTGGTGGAATCGACCCGCGGCCTGCATGTGAACGGCTCGCCGCACGAACGCTGCCTGCTCAAGTGCGGCGACCGCGTCACGCTCGGCACGTCGTGCCAGTTCTTGTTCCGCCAGCCGGTCTCGATCAGCCCATCGGCGCGATTGGAACTCGTCAGCGGCCACCGCCTACCCCTGGCGGTTGATGGCGTGCTACTGATGGCCGACAACCTTATCCTGGGGCCGGGCAGTCAGACGCACATCGTGTTGCCGTGGGCATCCACGAACATCATCTTGTATCGCTCGAAGGACGGCCTCGGCGTGAAGTTCGCGGGGTCGTTCACGGTGGACAACAGCCCGTGCCGCGAGCGGGCAAACCTGACGCTGCCGGCGTCGGTGGCGGCCGAGGCGTTCTCGTTCACGATCGAACCTGTCGGGGCGAGGTTGTAGACGCGAAAAAGCCCAGGCACGGTCGTGCCTGGGCTTTCGCGTTCACTGTTAATGCACGCCGTTGGTCGATGGCTCCAGCAACTGGTCGGCCACCTCCGACAGCGTCGGCTTCGTCTCTGGCGGCGCGTACTTGTCCTTCCAGAACGCTCGCAGTGCGACCTGCGCACACCGCTCCTGGAACTGGGCCGGCGTTTCTTGCAGGTCCGGGTATCGGTCCACGAACGCGAGCATCTCCAGGTACGGCTTCTCGAACGCGCCGAGAATCCGCATCGCCAGCCGCTTCTTGTCGCCCGGCTCCATGTACGTCAGTTCCACGGCCTTGTCCACGCGGCCGGGCCGGGTGCTGATGAACTCGCTTGTGCCGTCCGGCAGCTTCCGCGGCTGACCGAGGGCCGGGTCGATCTTCGAGATGTCGTTGGTGGTAACGACGGTGAAGATGCCATCCGCCCTCTCGACGCCGTCGAGGCAGTTCAGCAGGCAGTCGAACGTCAGCGGCGGGCCGAACATCCCGCCGCGGCCGGGGTCGCGGTTGTTGTCGTCCTTCTTCTCCTGCGGCATCATCATCGAGAACATGCCGCCCTTGCGGGCCACGTTCTCGCGGCCGTGGAAGACGTTGTCAATGTCTTCCAGGAGCGCGATACACGGCACGTTCACCTGCATTTCGGCCCACGCTTTCGTCAGGTCGTGGTTGCTCATCTCGGCCAGGTTGTACACGTAGATCGGCATGTTCAGGTCTTCGGCGAAGGCCCGCGCGAGGGCCGTCTTCCCG
>JBBQCQ010000691.1:0-2607 GCA_038318835.1 Gemmatales bacterium
ATGTGGCTGGCCGGTGGCGGCGCGAAGCCCGGCAGCGTCGGCACGACCGACGAGTTCGGCCTGAAGGCGGTCGAGCGGCCGATCTCGGTGCATGATTATCACGCAACGATCCTGCACCTGCTCGGCCTCGACCACGAGAAGCTAACGATTCGCCACAACGGCCGCGACGAACGCCTGACCGACGTGGCCGGCGACGTGGTCACGGCCGCGGTGGTGTGACCTACAACCCCATTTCCTTGAGCACGTTCTCGAACCGCAGCCACGGGATCGGCCGCGTCGGCACGGTCGCCACTCGCGTATCCAGGGCCAGGTCGAGCAGGTACATCGTCTCCACGTACCGCGTGTTCTCCGCCTTCGCCCGTAGGTCGCGCAGTTGTGCTTGCTCCTGCCGGAAGCGGCGGGCCATCTCCAAAAGCGTCAGCACGCGAATGCCGTCGGACCGGTGTTCCGTTTCCACGTCCCGGCAGGTCGCCCACTCCTCGAACAGCATCAGGTCGGCGACCGCAATCAGCACGATCGTGATCGGCTGGTGATGGGCCAAACCGGACGGCTCGCAGCACGGGGCCATCACGTACACGGCGTGATCGAAGCTACGATTGCTCACGCGGTCGCAGACGAAGTTCGTCAGTGTCTCCAACAGGTACGACCCCTCCTCGCCGTCCATCGAGATGAGCGTGTGCCGCGGCGTGACGTGCCGCGCCCGGTGCGCGAACACACTCGCCAGGTGACCGTTCGGCACGACACGGTCCAGTTGGTCCTGCCCCAACGATCGGACGCGGAGCGTCTGCGGCCGCTTGCCGTCGGCCGACCGCTCGACGATGTGCTGGGCGATCACGACCGTATCGCGGGCGTCGCCCCTCAGAATCCGACGGCGTTCGACGTGCCGGTGCCAGCGGTGCAACAGGCGGGTGATGACCGCACCTACGATCAGACCGAGCAGAACGCTCGCGCCGCGGAAACTGAATTCTTCCCAGATGGTGGCAAACATGGGACGTGCTACTTTCTGAGAGGCGGTTGTCAGCCGATCTCAGCAAGTGTATTCGCCCCGGAGGGGAGAGGATTTTGCCGCCGGTTCACGCGGATCAACGCAGATAAGACGAAAACCGATTTCATCGGCGGCTAAACCGACTTCCGCAGTCGCAGCACCGGCCGGACCAGCACCAGCAAGATCGCCAGGGTCATCGCGGCCGCGCCGAAGAACAGGTACCGCGGCAGGTGGCGATTGTCGTAGTCGGGCGTCGGAGTCACGCCAGCGGGGACGAGGTCGTAGTGCGTTACCCCGCCGACGCGGTACTGCGACACGTCCACGTCCTGGTCGATCATCTTCGGCGAAATGTCCTTGTGCAGTTCCAGCACCGCGGCGCGGTCCCCCTTCTCGAAGATGTGATCGAACACTTCCGCGAACGTCTGTTCCTTGTCGCCGCCGTCGTCGGGCTTGCGGCCGCCTGTGATCGTGTCCCCATCTGGCGTTTCCACCTCGAAGTACACCGCGCGGGCGTGCGAGAGTCTCAGTTCCTTGAGGATGCCGCTGCCGACCGACTGGCGGTCGGCCACCTGCGGCGCGAGGCCGGTACTCTGGGCGACGGCCACCACGGCAAAGAACAGCAGCGAAGCGGTGATCGCGCCGACGATGTTCACGGCGTTGCTGGCTGCGATCATCTCCCCCTTCCGCTCCTTCGGGGCCTTGTGCTGGAGCAGCGTGAATAGCGGCACGATGTAGAACCCCGTGGAGAAGCCGATGCCCACGATGCACGCCACCAGCACCGGCACGCGGTCGATGAAGGTGGCCGCTCCGACCAGCGCCACGACCATGCCGATAGCCCCGAGCAGCACGAGCCGCAGTTCCACCCGCCGGCCGGACAAGTATCCGGCGGCCGGGCTGCCGAGGCCAATGCCGAGGGCTACGCTGCCGACGACCACGCTGGTTTGCAGTTCGTCCCACCGCGGGTTCTGCGATTCGCCGAGCATGTACACGGCCGCCCGCATGAACGCGACCACGAACGTGAAGAACGCGATCCCCTGCGCGGCCACTCGCAGCGTCGGCACCGCGAACAGTTCCTTCACGTTGCCGACGATCGGGCCGTACAGATAGGCCGGGAACGGCCGCGTCGGGTTCGCGGCCGGCATCTTGCGGATGAGGAAACTCGCGAGTGCCCCGACGACGGCGAGGCCGAGCAGGATGATGCCGATCACGATCTCGTTGCCGCGATACTTGTACGACAGAATGCCGCCGGACACGGTGCCCAGGATGACGGCGAGGAACGAGAGCGATTCGAGTAGGCCGTTCCCCTTCGATAGCAAATGCGGCGGCAGAATCTCGGGCATCACGCCGTACTTCGCCGGCACGAAGAACGCGGAGTGCGTGCCCATGAGGAACACGGTGCCGAGCACCAGCCACGGTCCGAGGACCGGGTCGCCATTTCGGCCGACGTAGAAACCGACGAGGGCGACGGCCGTGATGGCGATCTCCGCGAGCTTCCAGAAGATGAGGGAATTGCGCTTCGAGTATCGGTCGGCTAGCCAGCCGGCGACGGTGCAGAAGATGGCCCACGGGGCGTAGAACAGGATCGGCATCAGCGAGATGGCGGCGCGTTCCGTAAGGGCTTG
>JBBQCQ010000692.1:0-2606 GCA_038318835.1 Gemmatales bacterium
GCCGGGTGAATCGCAACGCCAGACACCCGGCACCTTACGGTGCTCGGCTCGCCGGTCGCCGTTGACGCCCCACTCTTCCCACGCTATCACTCGTCCTCTGCAACATCGTCTTCCACGGAAGGTCAGACGATTATGGCTGCGTGCCGTTCGGTGCTGGTCGCCGTCCTCGTGACGGCGGTCGGGGGGTGCTTGCCGTTCCGCGGCGAGCGCTCGGCCCAGGACCTCGTCAAGAATTACAACCCGTTCGGCCTCATCACGCCGGTCTCGAAGGACAAGATCGTCCTGCGGACCGTGCTGCTCGAACAGCCGACCGGCGATGCGTACCTCACGACCGGCCTGTGGGCGAGCGTGCTGAAGCCGCTGCCCCCGGAGACGGCCGCCCTGCTCGCCGAGAACGGCCTGCAGATCGGCGTCTTCCCGAGCAACCCGCCGGCGGAACTTCTCGAACGCCTCAACACCGGCACCACGGTCCGGCCGAACGAGGCGACCGTCGGCCTCGGTGAAGCGAAGGTGCTGCCGACCAACGGCCCGACCGCGAAGGCGACCTTCCTGGCGTTCCCCGATATCGGGGCGGAACCCACCAAGCTCGACCTGACGAACGCCCAGTTTGGCTTCCACGTCACAGCCAACACGGCCGAGAACAACAAGGTGAAGCTCACCTTCGAGCCGCGTGCCCAGCACGGCCAACGGCAGGGCTGGCTGCGGCCGACGCTCGACGGGGCCGGCTTCTCGTGGCTCGACCAAAAGGAAGCGGAGCGGTTCCCGAAGCTGTCCTTCGATGTGACGCTCTCGCCCGGCGAGTTCCTGGTGATCGGCCCGACTGAACGGCCAGCGGAGCGGGTCGGCGGCGCGTGGTTCATCGGCGGCGACAGCGACCTGAGCCGGATGCGCGTCCTCGTCGTGCGGGCCTGGCGTGGCCAGACCGCGGCCGCACCAACCGTGCCGGGGCAGAAGGTCGCTAAGAAGTAGCAGTTCTCGGTCGAAGCTCCACAGTCGTTGGGCACTTTCGTGCTCGATCATCTCGCGGTGCCATAGAACAGGGGAGCCTGCCGTTCGTTCCCCTCCCTGAAGGAGTCTGCGCGATGATGCGTTTGTTGTTGGCCCTCGCCCTCGGCCTGATTGCTGTTGGGCCGCTGGCCGCCGCCGAGAAGGAGAACCGCTTGTTCGAACTCCGCGTGTACTACGCCGCTAAGGGCAAGCTCGACGCTGTGAACGCTCGCTTCCGCGATCACACGGTCAAGCTGTTCGAGAAGCACGGCATCACGAACATCGGCTACTGGGTGCCCATCGAGAACCCCGACGAGCGGCTGATTTACGTGATCGCGCACAAGGACAAGGCCGCCCGCGACAAGTCGTTCGCGGCCTTCGGGGCCGACCCGGAGTGGAAGAAGGCCCAGGCCGAGTCGGAGAAGGACGGCAAGATCGTCGACCGCGTCGATTACTTCTTTATGACGGCCACCGACTACAGCCCGCCGATCGCGGCCGAGAAGAAGGCCGGCGAGCGGGTGTTCGAGCTGCGCACGTACATTACGCCGGAGAAGGGGCTGGACGCGATCAACGCCCGGTTCCGCGACCACACGATGAAGCTGTTCGAGAAGCACGGCATGACGAACGTCGCGTACTGGAACTTGGCTGCCACCGAGAAGGCGAACTGCGGCAAGGTGCTGAAGGCCGTCTGCCCGGTCGATGGCGACAAGTGCGAAGTGGACCCGAAGGCCGAGGCGAAAGGTGTGACGTTGGTGTACCTGCTGGCACACGCCTCCGCGGATGCAGGGAAGAAGTCGTTCGACACGTTCCGGGCCGACCCCGACTGGGTGAAGGCGAAGGACGCCTCCGAGAAGGCGGCCGGCGGTTCGCTGACGGTCAAGGACGGCGTAAAGTCGCTGTACATGAAGGCGACCGACTACTCGCCGACGAAGTAACGGTGGGTGATTTCGGTCGGGGTGTGCCACCCCTCTCCAAAATCATGTCCCAGGTCCGAAATCATCCGCCCTTTCGCCGCAACTGTCGGCGGAAGGGCGGTTTCAGTTAGCGGTCGAAGTCCGAAATCATGCCGGGGATGAAGTCGATGCCTTTCGACGCCGAAGTCTTCATGTTTGGTTTTCCGGCCTGAAAGGTCAGCCCAGGTCGGAGCGAAGCGCAGGCCTGGGTTCCACGTGCGCACGATTCTGGCCCTGACGGGGCCGTTCGTTCCGGCACGCGGGAATGAACGACCCTTTCAGCGGTACCCAGGCCTTCGGCCTGGGCTGACCGAACCGACCTTTCAGGCCGGAAAACCAAGAATCAAGGGCTAACGTCCCGCTCGCCGGGATTTTGCGATGGCCCAACTACCCGCCGGTAATCTCGGCCGCCACGACATGGCCATTCTCATCGAAATCGACATAGAGAAACGCGGAGGCGAAGCCGTACCAGCCGATAACACTCCACGAACCGATGTAGTAGGTCCAGAGCTTGTGGGCCTGCGGCGAACGTCCCCATCGATTTGCCCAAGCATCGCGTAACTCGACTTCCACCGGCTTGCCGAGTATCTCCCGCACCCGCTCGGCCGGTGTTCCCGGTGGGACGTACCGAAGGGCATCCCTCGCCATCGGCCCGCGTTCTTGCTC
>JBBQCQ010000693.1:0-2602 GCA_038318835.1 Gemmatales bacterium
GTACACACCCGGCCAAAGACGGTCGGGCTCGGCGGGGTTTGGTGCGGGATCGGCTTATGCGGCGATGAGACGGGGTTGTTGACGCTTCGCCCACGCGTCCGGAAGCAGCACGGCGAGTTGGTCGTCGGTCGGCTTCTCGCCCAGCGCGTGAAGGGCCGGAAGAACTTGGCGCAGGTAGGCCGCCGCGTCCAGGCCCAGGTGCCGGCAGGTGCCCACCACCGAGAAGTGAACCGCGGCTCGCTCACCCGCCTTCGCGCTGCCCACGAACTTCCAATTGCTCCGACCCACCGCGATTAACCGCAGCGTTCGCTCGGACAGGTTATTGTCAATCGACAGCCGCCCGTCCTCGGCGTACCTCACGAATGCCGCCCAGTGATTCGTCACGTACCGAATCGCGGTCCCCAGGGCCGACTTGGGCAACGCCGTCCCGAGCGTCGCGTCGAGCCACGCCTTCAGGTCGTTCAGGATCGGGATCGCGTGCGCGTGCCGGGCCGCGTGACGACCGGCGATGTGTTCCGGCGTGTCGGGCGGCGGGAGGTGGTGCTCGACGTGGTACAGCCGGTGGATGAGTTCGATCGCCTTCGCCCCGGCGTCCCCGGCGTCGAGGAACTTGCGGCGGGCGTGAGCCCAGCACCCGACGTGCCTCGCCCCGGCGGCGAACAGGCCGTTGTACTGGGGCAGGCAGTCGGCGTGCAAAAGGCCTTGGAATCTGGGGAGGAATTGACCGGGGCCACTCGCCGCATCGTAACCCGTCGTGAAGTGGAAGAGCGTGTACGGTGCCGTCGGGTCCCCGATCGCTACCCAGAAGTGGCCGTGCGGCATTGTTCGCTCACCGGGCTTGGCGAACCGCGATCGGGTGTCGTCGGACCAGATCACCGGGCACGCCCGCACCCGGTCGAGCATCAACTGGTACAGCGGCGTCAGCAGGGCCGCCGACTGTTTCATCCAATCGCCCAGGGTGCTCTCGGCGACCGTCACACCCGCGCGGGCGAGCCGGGCGACCTGGCGGTGGAGCGGCAGGTGGTCGAGGAACTTCCCGACGAGGACCTCGGCCAACAGGCCCGGCCCGCACAGCCCCTTGTCGATCGGCCCGACGGTGCTCGGCGTTGCGGTTCGGATTCGCTGCTCGACGGGGACCGTCGGGGGGCACCGGTGGCAGGCGTAGGTCTTGCGGACCGTGCGCCGCACGAAGTACGGGGTCGGGTCGCAATCGAGTTGCTCGGTCTGGGTCTGGCCGATGCACACGCGGTCACCGCCACAGCCGGGGCAGCGGCGTTCCTCGGGCGTCAGGTCGAGGACGGTGTCGCGCCGTTCGAGGTGCGCCGGCAGTGGCGAGCGACCGTGGCCGTGGCGTCGCGTCACCGGCGCGTCGCCGGGAGCCGTCGGCGGCTTGGGCGTGCGCTCGGACCGTCGGCCGAAGCGGTGCGCCTTCGCACGCTCGAGTTGGGCCTTTAGGGCGGCGAGTTCGGCCCGCAGTTCGTGGACGGTGGTCTCAAGCCCGACCACGCGGGTGCGGAGTTCGGCGCTCTCGGCCCGGAGTCCGCGGACCATCCCGTGGAGGGTCGGCACGTCGGTCGGCAGAGGTAGGTCGGCGTCCATGCCGGAGTGTGGGTTACGAAGTGCGGGTGCGCCAGCGGCACGCTACGGATTCGGGCGAGAATACCGCTTGAACCGCCGGGCCGACGGGTAGTCGATGCCGTCCAGGATCATGGCGAACTCGGTCGCGGTGAGTTCCAGCGTGCCCTCGCCGGGCGTGGGGAAGTGGTACCGCCCGCGCTCGAGCCGCTGGCACCACAGACAAAGCCCGTGGCGGCTCCAGTACAGGACCTTGAGGCGGTTGGCCGCGGCGTTGGTGAAAATGAACAGGTGGCCACTCAAGGGGTCGGCCTTGAGGGCGGACTGGACGTGGCGGTACAGGCCGTCGAACCCGAGGCGGAGGTCCACGGCCCCGCCGTACCAGAGCTTGGTGGTCGGCGGGATGCTCAGCACGGGCGGGCCTCCACGGCGAGCACGACGGCCGCGATCACCTCCGGTCGGGCGTCCGCCGGGAACCGCACGACGGGGCCCGACGGGAACTCCACCTCGATCGGCGGCCCGCCGGGCGACGGGGTCAGGCGGATGGGGACGAGTGTCGGCCGGACCGGCTCGGGTGGCGGACCCTCGCCGGCGAAGGTCCGCTTCCACACGGAGAAGGACGGCGGCGACACGCCCTCCGCGGCACAGAACTGGGCAACCGTCTGGTTGGCTCGGCCGAACCGCTCCAGCCGTTCGGCCCAGAGGCGACGGGTGACAACCGGGTCACGACGAGGGGCGGCAGGGACAGCAGGCACGGCGGCATCCTCCACAGGAAACGGATGCCGTCGAGCTTACCTCACCGGTCAATCACGCGATCCGCCGGTTGTGTACGTTGCTCTTCCGCCCGGCACGTGGCCAACTGTCCACACGCAAATGGAAGAGGCTCACCCCGCATCGCCCCGGCCGGGTCACCCGCGGCCGGCCGCCCGGTCGATGCGGGCCTGGATGGTCCGCAGCTTGCGGCCGACCTGGCGGCACTGCTCGGCGTGCCCGCGGCCCCGCCCCCACCGCAGGCCGGTGACGGCCT
>JBBQCQ010000694.1:0-2600 GCA_038318835.1 Gemmatales bacterium
AAGTCGTGAAGGGATTGCTGGGCTGAGCCGTTTGAGGGTGCCAGGGTGTGAGAGTGGAGAGTGAAAAACCTCGCCGCCTCACGCCATCTGTGTCTTCATCCTCCTACTCTCGTACTCTCCACTCTCACACGGTTCCACCGATGCGATCATTACTTGTTGCGGCGACTCTCGCACTTCTGAACGCCACCGCCGACGCCGGCTCGCCGCGGTTGGCCCGCGTCACGCCGCCGGGTGGGCAGCGGGGCACCACGGCCATCATCGAACTCCTCGGCCGCAACCTCGACGAGCCGCGGGAAATCCTTTTCTACGAATCGGGCATCACGGCCGAAGCGATTGAGAAGGTCGAAACTATCCTCGCGGCGAACGGCAAGCCAGCCCCGGTCGATCCTGGCACGCGCGTGCGGGTGAAGCTGAAAATCGCGGCCGACTGCCCGCTGGGTGCCCACGGCTTCCGCCTGCGGACGGCCGACGGCCTCAGCGAGTACGTCCGCTTCTTCGTGGGGCCCTTTCCCACAGTCGAGGAAGACGAGCAGATCAACAAGATACGCAACGACAAGCGAGAGACCGCGAAGGCCGTGCCGATCAATTCGACCGTGTTCGGCAAGCTGAACGACCCGACCGACGTGGACGTGTACCAACTCGAATTCCGGAAGGGGCAGCGCATCTCCGCCGAGATCGAGTCGGCCCGCCTCGGGGTGGACCGCGGCATCCCCGACTTGCACCTGGCTTTTTACGACGCGGCCGGCAAGAAACTCGCCGCCGCCGACGACTCTGCCCTATTCGTGCAAGACCCGGTGCTGTCGATCCTCGCCCCGACCGATGGCGTGTACTTCGTCGAAGTGCGGCACAGCGTCTACAACGGCACCGGCGAACAGTACCGCCTGCACGTCGGCACCTTCGTCCGGCCGACTGGCCTCTACCCCGCGGGCGGCCCGGCCGGCACGGAAATCAAGGTCGATATCCTCGGCGACCCGAAGGGGAAGTCGTCGCAGACGGTGAAACTGCCCACGACGTCCGGCGACTTCGCGTTCGCCACGGCCGACGCCCCTTCGCCGAATCGGCTGCGGGTGTCGCCGTTCCCGAACGTGCTGGAAGCTGAGCCGAACGACAATCCGGAGTCGCTATCGTCGGCCGCGGTCGCGTCGTTGCCGGTCGCCTTCAACGGCATCATCGACAAGCCCGGCGACGTGGACTGCTTCGCCTTCCGGGCGAAGAAAGGCGAACAGTTCCGCTTCCACGCGATGGCGAACTGCCTCGGCTCGCCGATGGACCCGGCCATCTGGGTGAAGGCCACGAACGGCAAGGGCGGCGTGCAACGGGCCACGGAATCGCGGCCGAACCAACTCGGCTTCGCCCCAGCCAACGGCCTCAACCGCGACAGTCACGACCCGATTCTGGAGTTCACCGCCCCGGCCGACGGCGAGTATGTACTCGGCGTCGAGGACGAACGCGGCGAGGGTAGCAGCGACTACGTCTACCGCGTCGAAGTTTCGCCCGAAGCGAACGCCATCTACACCTACATCGCCCCGGAACCGGAGAATCAGAACGCCCCCCAGGTGCGGCAGGCCATCGTCCTCGCGCCTGGCAATCGCTGGACGTCGCAGGTGTCGATCTTCAGCACGAACAAGCCGTTCAATGGCGAACTCGAAATCGTCGGCGTGAACCTGCCGAAAGGCGTGACCGTGACCGCCCCAAAGCTAACCCCCGGCATCACGAAAGTGCCCGTGGTCTTCGAGGCGGCCGCCGATGTACAACCGCAGGCGGCGCTCATCGACCTGGTCGTTCGGCCGGTGAAAGGAGAGGGCACCTTCGCCAGCGGCTACCGGCAGACGATGCTGATGAACCAGTACGGCAACAACGACTTCTACCTGCACACGACCGTCGAGAAGCTCGCACTCGCGATCACCGAGCCGGCCCCGTTCTCGGTGGAAGTCGAGGAGCCGAAGTCGTCGCTGGTGCAGAACGGCGAGATGCTGGTGAAGTTCAAAGTGAAGCGGCAACCCGGCTACGAAGGGTCCGTGACCGTGCAAATGGACTGGAAGCCGACCGGCATCAGCACGGCCACGCCGGTGACGATCCCCGCGAGTAAGTCTGAGGGCACGTACCTGCTCGGTGCGGCCCGCAACGCCGGGGCCGGCAAGCATTCCGTTACGCTCACGGCCGTCAGCGGCACCGGCGGCCGCCGCAAACGGAACGACGACACCGACCGCACCTACGTGGCATCGAAGTTGTTTACCGTGACCGTGGCCGAACCGCACGTCGAGGCGAAGATTCCGCGGACCTCCCTCGAGCGAGGCAAGACCGCGACGATCGTGCTGAAGCTGAACCACCTACAAAAGTTCGACGGCAAGGCCACGGTGACTCTCGCCCGTCTGCCGCGGGGCGTCGAACTCGTCGAGCCGACGAAGGAAATTACGTCGGCCGACAAGGAAGTCAGCTTCACGCTGCGAGCTACCGCCGAGGCACTCGTCGGCAACTACCAGGGTGTGGCGATGGACCTGACCGTGATGGAGAACGGCCAGCCCGTCCGCCAACTCAGCGGCTACGGCCAACTGCGGATCGACTCCGAACGCGGACCGAAGCCGGGGAAGTGAACTGTG
>JBBQCQ010000695.1:0-2587 GCA_038318835.1 Gemmatales bacterium
GGTGCGGCCCGCAACGCGACCGCGGCGATTCACCAGGTGACGCTGACCGCCGCGAGCGGCGGCGCTCGTGCGGGGTATTCGGAAACCGGCAACCGCACCTACACCGCGACGCAGCCGTTCAAGCTCACGGTCGCCGAGCCGCACATCGACGCCAAGATTGCCCGGCTGTCGATCGAACGCGGCAAGACCGCGACGCTGGTCTGCAAGCTGAACCACCTCCAGCCGTTCGAGGGGAAGGCGATCGCGACGCTCGCACGCTTGCCCCGCGGGATCGAACTGGTCGAGACGACACGCGAGATCACGGCGAAGGACAAGGAAGTGACGTTCACCCTGCGGGCGACCCCCGAGGCGCTCGTCGGCAACTACCAGGGTGTGACGATGGACCTGACCGTGATCGAGAACGGCCAGCCCGTGCGACAACTCAGCGGCTACGGCCAACTGCGGATCGACTCCGAACGCGGACCGAAGCCGGGGAAGTGAACTGTGACGACCGAGACACGGTTCTGGCGAGACGCGAGTGATCGGCTGACGTTTGACCAGCCGCATGTGACCGCGAATGATTGGCCGGCGGTGTGCGGAAAAGTCGCAACAGCCTTTGCCCTCACGCCGGATTCGGAATCGTTTCTGTTCGGATTGGACGTAATGTCGATGAATTATCGACGTGGCGAGCAGTCGATCGAGTTGTCCTGGGACATCTGGTCCGGCTTCATCGTCACCGCTCGATCTGCCGAATCTGAACTGCTCGTCCAGACCATTTTACAGTGGTTACTGGATAGCGAATGGGGCAAACCGAAGTCGAAAGCATAGAAGTGCAAACCCGTCGGCAAGCCGGCGACTATATCTCAGGCGACCACCGATGAAATATTTGCTCTCTCCGTTCGCCCTCATCCTGCTTGCTATCGGTGTCACTCACGCCGAGGGTACACCGACGCTCCGCGTCTTCCCCGCGAAGATCGAACTCAACGGCCAGGACGACCGCGTCGCCGTCGTCGTGCAGGAGGTCGATGCGCAAGGGCTGACGAAGGACGTGACCGCCACGGCGAAGCTCACGCTCGCCGACGCCGGCATCGCGACCGTCGCCGGTGGCAAACTTGCCCCCGCGAAGGACGGCGCGACGAAACTGCTCGTCGAGGCCGGCACGCTCACGGCCGAGGCCGAGGTCGTCGTCACGAACGCGGCGAAGTCGCGGCCGGTCAGCTTCCGGCTCGACGTGATGCCGGTGTTCATGAAGCACGGGTGCAACAACGGCAGTTGCCACGGGGCGGCCCGCGGCAAGGACGGGTTCAACCTCTCGCTGTTCGGCTTCGACCCGGCCGGCGACTATCACCGCCTCACGCGGGCCATCGTCGGCCGTCGCGTGGACTTGGCCGTGCCGGAGAAAAGCCTGCTGCTCGAAAAGACGACGAACGCCGTGCCGCACACCGGCGGCAAGCTGTTCGACGTGAACCACGACGACTACAAGACGCTCCTCAGTTGGCTCAAGGCGGGTGCCCCGGACGACGGTGCCGACACACCCGTGCCGGTCGGCATCGAACTGCTGCCGTCGAAGGTCGTGTTCCCCGGCACGAACGCGACGCAGAAGACCCTCGTACTGGCGAAGTACTCCGACGGGGCCGTGCGAGACGTGACGCGGTTGGCCCTGTACCTGACGAACAACGACGGCGTCGCAAGTATCGACAAGGATGGCGTCGTGAAGGGCAACGGTCGCGGCGGGGCATTTGTGTTCGCCCGGTTCAGCAAGTTCACCGTCGGTGCAGAAGTCCTCGTGCTGCCGACCGACGACAAGTTCGCCTGGCCGAACACGCCGGAGAAGAACTATGTCGATACGCTCGTCTTCGACAAACTCAAGAAGCTGCACATCGCCCCGTCGGAACTCTGTTCCGACGAAGCCTTCCTGCGCCGCGTGTACCTCGATCTGATCGGCCTGCCGCCGACGCGCGAGGAGTACGAGAAGTTCCTGGCCGACACGACCGCCGACAAGCGAGCGAAGCTGATCGACGCACTGATCGAACGGCCGGATTTCGTCGATATGTGGACGATGAAGTGGGGCGAACTGCTCCGCATACGGGGGAGCACCCAGAACGCGATTTACGGCCGCGACCCGAAGGCGATGTACACCTACGCTGCTTGGGTGAAGGAGCAGATCGCCGCCAACAGGCCGCTGAACGAGTTCGTCGCGGACCTGATCGCCGGCACCGGCAGCAACTTCAAACAGCCGACCGCCAACCTGTACACGGCCGGCGAACGGCTGACGCCGGAGAAGACCGCCGAGGACATCGCGCAGGTCTTACTGGGCACGCGCATTCAGTGTGCGCAGTGCCACAACCACCCGTTCGACCGCTGGACACTCGACGACTACTACGGCTTCTCCGCGTTCTTCGCCGGCGTCAACCTCAAGCGGGGCGTCGAGGGGCGCGAAGTAATCGTGACGAACAACAACGCCGCCAACACCGTGGCGCACCCGGTCGATGGCCGCCGCATGAAGCCGAAGTTCCTCGGTGGCGACACGCCAGACGTCGAGGGGCAAGACCCGCGAAAGGCCCTGGCCGTGTGGCTGGCCTCGCCGGACAATGTCGCGTTCCAACAG
>JBBQCQ010000696.1:0-2587 GCA_038318835.1 Gemmatales bacterium
CGAGGGCCACGGGGTAGACGCCAGCGACCATGCTGTACTCTTTCGGGATCGTCGCGCTCACCATCAGGTCGTTGCCGTCTCGCTTGATCGGCAGGTTGTCGAGCAGTTGATTCGCCTGGTTGATCGCCCCCAACCCCGCGAGAGAAGTGAGGAGTTGCGGCAGGTCGTTCACTGGCCGTGGGCCGTCGTTCTCCTTCTCGTAGAGGGCTTTCTCGAACTGCACCTTCGGTTGCGCCATCAGTGTCTTCGCAATCTTCACCGCGTCCTTCAGGGCTTCCTCGGCCTCGGCGACCATCTTCTCGCCGCCGTAGCTGGCCCGCAGAGCAACCACCGGAGCCACGTCCTTAAGGTCCATCGTCATCGTGATCCGTTCGGCCTTCAACAGCGGGCGAAGGTTCTCGGGCACTTGCTCGAATGCTTGCGGCGGGATCGGCAACGCCTTCACATTCACGGCCGCGACCACGGCCATGCCCTTTGCGGCGGCTTCGACGGCGGGCGTGATCGCCCCCTTCAATACGATCGGCCTCGTGAGGAAGGCCGCGACCATCGGGCCGGGGCCGATCAGCAGGTGCTTGTCGTCCACGAAGTGCAGCGCGATGTCGAGTTGTTTGTCCACGTACACCGACTTGCCGTCCACCTTCATTTCCTCGGCGTTCGGCACGTAGAGTTTCCGGAGCTTCCACGCATCGACGGCATCGCTAAACCGGATCACGCCGACGATCGTCGGCGGTTCGCGGTCGTCCTTCGGTGGCAGGAGAATCACGGTGGCGCGTTCGATCGTCGAAAGCGATGGGTAGACTTGCTTGTCGAATGCGGCGAGGGCTTTCGGGCCTGCCCCCTGCAGGGTGTCGCGCATCGTGCGCATCATGTCGTGCTTCCAGATGTCCGCGATGCGCAGATGAACGAACCCGGCCGCGTCGCCGGGGACCATTGCAAGGTCTTCATCGGCCGCGTGAACGGCGGGTGCGAGAACGAGGGCCGCGAGTACCGCGGCCACCAGTCGAGTAACACGGGAACGCATGATCTGCCTCCTGAAATCGAACCGGGATGGGGTGTCAGTATAGTCGCCAAATTGCGGATTAGTTGTCGTCGATGTTGACGACGTTGCCGTCGGCCCGCTCGATGAGGTGCCGCATCGTCTGGGCACGGTTCTTCAACTTCGCCAGGTTCAGGATGCGAACACTGCCGTCGGCGAAGGCGGTCGCGAGCAGGTCGTCGAACTCCTTCGCGTAGTCGGCCGGGAACTCAACCTTCGGGTCGTAGTCGAACTCTTCCGGCTTGGCCCACGGCACCGGATCGCCGCCGGCCAGGATCATGATCGTGTTGGACGTGCCGTCGGTTATGTCCGTCATCCGGCCCCCCTTTACCAGATCGAAGATCGCCCCGTTGCCGACGGGCACCTTGTAGATCGTATGGGCCGGCTTCAGCGGCAGGCGAGGGTCGGTGTACGTCGCGATGTTCAAATCGCTCAGGGGCTTGTTGTTCTCGCTGTCCCACGGCTCGTCGAGTTTGTACTTGCTGTAGAGGGCGTTCTGCTCGATATACGGCAGCACCGCGACCCGCCAGGAGTAGAGTTTCTTGCCCTTCTTGCCGAGTATTGCCGCGGGCGGGAAGTGGCCGTTGGCGTCGTGATAGGCGTGCATCGCGATGCCCAGTTGTTTCAGGTTGTTCAGCGATTTCGCCCGCTCGGCGCTCTCTCGCACCTTCTGTACCGCGGGCATCATGACGCCGGCCGCGACTGCCCCGCCAGCAACGAACT
Source organism: Gemmatales bacterium (assembly GCA_038318835.1). GTDB lineage: Bacteria > Planctomycetota > Planctomycetia > Gemmatales > Gemmataceae > Limnoglobus. Next base: position 1,760 of record JBBQCQ010000696.1, read on the forward strand.
GCGACGCCCAGGCGGGCAGTTTCACCGTCGTCGTGATGTCTGGTCCCGTTCGTTCGATGGGCGGGCGAGCGAGGAGATCGTCCACGAAGTTCATCCCACCCAGGCCGGCGACCATCATTGCGGCTTGCGGGAAGTCGCCGAGTGGCCGAAGGCCGGGGGTGTCCTTCTTCCGCTTCCCGTCGAGGTGGCGGGTCAGTTCGGTCGTGAGTTCCTGCCGATGCTGGTTCAGGAACAACCGCCCCAGGTCGGCCAGTTTCCGCAGGGCCTTCTCGCCACTCGTCGCGGCGTCGGCGTTCGGGAACGATGCCCGCACGTTCAGGATCGGCTCTTTTGTCATGTCGATCGACGCCGTAATCACGTCCAGGTCGGTCAGCGGCTTGAACTCGTCAGGAATCTGCGCGAGGGCCTCGGCCGGGATGGAGAACGCCTTCACGTTCACCCCGGCGACGATGGGGAGCGTACCGGCCGCGGTGCGGATCGCGGCGGCGAGGGGGCCGTCCTTCTTGGTGTTGGACAGGATCGCCGTCACGCCCGATTCTTCGCCGAGGACCAGGGTGCGGTCGTCAACGAATGCCATCGCCACGTCGGCCCGCTCGGCCAGGAAAAGCTCCTTGCCGGCGACGGTCTTCGACTTCGTCTTCTCGGCGTGGGCCTTCTTCACCTGCTCCTGGTCGAACGGTTCGGTGAAGTGGAGGATGAGCGTGGGGTTGAACGGGTCGAAGTCGGACCGCGGTTGCGACTTCTCCTTGCCTGGCGGAAGGAGCACGAACGTGACGCGGTCAGTGGTCGAGGGTTTCGGTGCGAAGTGCGCGTCGAGCAGGCCGATGT
>JBBQCQ010000697.1:0-2586 GCA_038318835.1 Gemmatales bacterium
GTACGGCAAGTGACGCGCAGCGATTCTCCCCGCCATCTTCCCGCGCCGCGACCGGCGATGCAACGGGTTGATGGGGCCGAAAGGGCGACTTCCCGTACAGCGCGAACGTCCCGATCGTCCACCCGCGCGTTTGACCGGCCCGCTTGGCCAAGTCGATGCGCTGTTCACCATAGGTCCGGTTCGGCCCGCGGCGGTGCGGGGCCCGCGGCCCCGGTACGGTCCACAGGGCCGAGTCCTTCCGCAACCGGCTGACGACCGTTACCGCGAGCGCTCGCATGGGCTTGAGGAACGGTGCCTTGGCGTACGCCCCGTCGGCGACCACCCAGACCGGCGGGCACGGGTGCCCGAGCCACGATACCGCCCACCGCACCAACTCGACCGCCATCTCCAGCTTGGTCCGAAACGCGGGCCGGTACTCCGGGGCGATACCCGCCAGGTTCTTCTCGCGGATGTACAGCCGGGCCAGCAGCGGCAGGGCGATGACGCCCCAGGCCGGGTGCCGGGCGAGCAACCCGAGGACCACCCACACGTGCCCGTACACGAACGGCCCACAGGCGGGTCCGGGCGTCGGGTTGTGATGCACCCCGGCCCCTTGCACGTGCGGCCCGTACCGCTCGGTCGGCGTGTCGTCCAGCGCGAACGTCAGCCGCTCCGAGCCGGCCACCATCGGCTTCACCACCTCGCTGAGTCGATGCGCGGCCATGAGGTCGGTTCGCTTCCCGACCGCGGCTACGGTCGTGTAGCACGGGAGGTATTCGTCGCTCAGTCCGGCGGCCCGCACCCAACTGGTGACCGTTCTCCGACCGCGGGCCAGAACCCCACCGACGAACAGCCACGCCTGACGTGGAGCCGACCGTGGATCGAGAGCCGCTGCGAGAGCCGAAACCCAGTGGCACGATGGGGGCACCGGGTGCGATGATGGCATGGCTGTTCCGTCCGGGGCGAGGGTCGTGTGGTAACGCCATCGTCTCGGACGGGACGGCATTCGGCCACTCGCGCCGGTAGCCGCTCAAATACAGGAAGTCGCGCAAAGTGCAGAACAAAGAATGCCAACTGATTTCCATCACGGTAGATCAACAGACGTGGGAGGCGGAAGACTTTCCCGCACCGCCCGGCGGATCGACACGTCGAAAATATGCAGGTAGCGGATGAGTGACGGCGGCATGACCTGCACGCCGTTGACTCGACCGCCGCCGATCTTCACTTCGGACGCGGTGAGTGATCCGGGCCGCCAGTTCTCGATGATGCCCAAGATGGCGAACAGCCCGAACCGCGTGAACGTGAAGACGTGTTCGCCGGAGTTGCACAGGGCGATGCCCGCCGAATGGCGCAGGTCGTAGTCCGGGGAGATGGCAAAGAAGTGTTGCCGGAACCGGCTACTGTTGGCGGCCGGTCGCTCGTTCATGAGCGACAGCCGCCACGCCTCCAGTGCCTCCGCCCTGGCCAGCAACTTCAGCACCAGATCCCGCTCACGGTTCCCGCCCATTCCGCCGGTCAACTTGTGCCAAATCAGGTTGCGCCACTTCAACGGTGTCAATTCATTCTCCAGTTCGCCAGGCAGAGAGTGGGGCCGGAACATGGTGGGCATCCCGGCCCCTCGTGTCTGAACGAAGGTCACCGACGCCGGCTTACGGTTTCTTGCCGCCGCCTCCACCTCCACCACCCCCACCGCTGCCACCGCCGGTCGTGGTGCCGCCGCCGCTCGCCGCTTTCACGCTGATCGTGGGACTCGTCACGGTCAGCAGCGAGTTGGCCGTGTCGGTCGCGGAGATCGTCTGGTTGCCCGTCGTACTCAGGGTGGCTGTGAACGTCGCCGTCCCGGCGTCGTCGGGCGTGAACGTGTAGTCCGCGGGCAGGCCGAGGGCCGCCCCGGCCGTGCCAAAGTGGACCGTGCCGAAGTAGTTCTTCACCTTGTTCCCGAAGGCGTCGAGGGCCGTCACCTTGAACGTGAACGTCGTGCCCGCGGTCGCGTTCGACGGCATATTGATGGTAAACTTCACCGCCGCCGCGTTCACGACTTCAAAGTTTGTGATCGTGGCCAGCGTCGCGGCGTTCGCCGCGTCCACCACGTTGAACGACCACACCACGCCGTTCGGCGTCGCCGTCTTGAGGACGACGGTGAACGTGTGAACGCCCACGTCCGCGGCCGTGAAACTGTAGTCCGCCGGCAGGCCCGCGAGGGTGTCGGTGCTGGTGAACTTCACCTTCCCCTTGTACCCGGTGATGGCGTTGCCGAAGGCGTCCACCGCCCGCACGGTCAGGGCGATCGCGTCGCCGGCCGTGACGAGGACGTGGCCCTTGCTGTCGGTCCCGTTCGGCACCGAGAGGATAAACTTCGAGAACGCGGCCGGGTTCACCACGATGCCCGCCTGCGTGCCGGTCAACGCGCCGACCAAGTCCCGCACGGTGATCGACTGCATGCCGGCGGTCTTGAGCATCGCCGTGAACGTCTTCACGCCCGCGTCGACGGCCGTGAACGTGTAGCCCGCCGGCAGGCCGGCTTGCACGTCCGAACTGCTGAAGTAGACGGTGCCGGTGTACCCCGTCGCGATCTGGCCGATGGTGTCGCGGACTGTGACCGTGACC
>JBBQCQ010000698.1:0-2571 GCA_038318835.1 Gemmatales bacterium
CCCGCGAAAACTTCGTCATTCCTGTGGCAGAGGACCGCGGGCAGTTCGTTTTCGCTACCCCAGCCGTGGACGCCGTCACGCGCAGCCGGCTGGCGTTTGTCCTGGATCGTGAAGTCGATTTCGTGCGGGCGGACGCCGACGACGTGCTAGTTCTCATCAACGCGACGTACGGGCAGACGGAAACCGAAACGATGACGGCAACTTACGCCAGTCCTATCGTCGCCCTTCAAAATGATCTCGACGAAACCGTCGGCCTAAGCCTTTACGGCATCTTCTTGAACGCTTTCGAGAACCAAAAAGACGAAATCATCTTCTCCCGCCGCGAGTTAGGGACCGGAGTCGTGTTTTTAGGGAATGTCATCGAAAGCGAAGAGGCCTTGCATCCTCAACTCGTATTCGACACGCTCCTCCGACATTTACTTTCGCTCGAACCAGTCGAGTTCGAAGAGCTTTCTCACGGGGAACATCTCGTGACTCTCGATGTTCCGATGCTCGGCGGTTACACTCTGCGGTGGGTTCTCAGGGCCACCGAATGGCCGCCTACCCACACGTATTCCATACAGTTCGGCTCTGAATCAATCAGAGGCTAAGAAACTGCTCACGCACTCAAATCGGTTTCGCCAATCCCCACCGCATCGAGTAAAATGCCCTCGGACGTGACGGTACTCCCTCCTGCGATGGCTGAGCCGCCCGGCTCACGCATCATGCTTCCTGGACTTCTTATGCGACGACTCGCCGCCTTTTTGGTCGCCCTCGCTGGCCCGGCCCTCTCCGCCGCAGAGAAGCCGACGGCGGCTCAGCTCGACTTCTTCGAGAACAAGGTTCGGCCCGTTCTCGTGGCCGAGTGCGTCCGCTGCCACGGAGCCAAGAAGCAGGAAGCCGGGCTGCGCCTCGATACGGCCGCTGGCCTCAAGAAGGGCACCGATGCCGGGCCGGCCGTCGTGGCTGGCGAGCCGGACAAGAGTTCGCTAGTTGCGGCGGTACGGCGCAAGGGCGAGTACCCGATGCCGCCGGATAAGGAGTTGACGAAGGAACAGGTCGAAGCCCTCGTGCAGTGGGTGAAAGCCGGGGCGGCCTTCCCGGACGGTGGCGCGAAGCCGGTCGCTCCCGATGTTGCGAAGACGCACTGGGCCTTCCAGCCGGTTCGCGATCCGGTGTCGCCGAGCGTGAATGCCCGCACGCCGCTCGACAAGTTTGTGGCGCAGAAGCTTCAAGAAAAGGGGCTGACGCTCTCGCCGCAGGCCGACAAGCGGACGCTGATTCGGCGGGCGTACTTCGACCTGATCGGCCTGCCGCCGACGGCCGAAGAGATTGAAGCGTTCGAGGCGGATGCTTCGGCCGACGCCTTCGCGAAGCTCGTAGACAGGCTGCTCGCCATGCCGCAGTATGGCGAGCGGTGGGGCCGGCACTGGCTCGACGTGGCCCGCTACGCCGACACGAAGGGGTACGTCTTCACCGAGGACCGCAACTACCCGTATGCCTACACGTACCGCGACTATGTCATCCGGGCGTTCAACGACGACAAGCCGTACAGCCGGTTCGTGGTCGAACAACTCGCGGCGGACAAACTCGACCTGGGGGCGGACAAGACGCCTCTGGCCGCGATGGGCTTCCTGACCGTCGGCCGGCGGTTCAGCAACAACATCCACGACATCATCGACGACCGCATCGACCTCGTCGGGCGGGGGTTGATGGGCCTGAGCATCGGCTGTGCGCGGTGTCACGACCACAAGTTCGACCCAATCCCGACGGCCGATTATTACTCGCTGTACGGCGTCTTCAATAGTAGCAACGAGCCGAAGGAACTTCCGCTGATTGCCGAGGAAGAACGCACGCCGGAATCGCTGGCGTTCGAGGTGAAACTGAAGAAGATGGAGCAGGACGCGGCCGACTTCCAGGCGAAGATGTACGCCGACATTCTGGAGCCGTTCAAGCAGCCGGGGTCGATCGCCGATATGCTGCTGGCCACGAAGGAGACGAAGGGCTTCCCCAGCGACAAGGCCGACAAGTGGGCGGTCGAACGCAAGCTCGACCCGCGAATGCTCGACCGCTGGCGGACGGCCGTGGCCAGCAACGCGGTCTTCTCGCCGTGGCTGGCTCTTGCCGCCGTACCGGAGAAGGAGTTTACCGCGAAAGCGACGGACGCGGTCGCGAGTGCGAAGACGGCCAACCCACACATCCTCACGGCCCTCAAGGACTCGAAGCCGCAGACGATCGGCGAGGCCGCGGCGGTGTACGCGGAGGTTCTGGCGTCCGCCGCCCACGGGAAGCCGTCCGCCGACGCAGACTGGAACGCCCTCGTGACGGCGATGATCGGCGAGGGCGGCATTACAAACCCGCTGCCGGCCGATACCGACAAGCTGACGCCGATCGCCACGAAAAAGATCTTCCGCAAGCTCCGCAACGACGCGGCCGTGGCCCGCGCGAAGTCGCCGTTCGCCCCCCCGCGGGCGATGGTGATGAACGACAACGCGAAGCCGAACGAACCCGTCGTCTTTCTCCGCGGCAACCCCGGCAACCGCGGCCCGCAAATTCCCCGACGAATGCCAGTAGTGACGGTCGGAACGTAGC
>JBBQCQ010000699.1:0-2568 GCA_038318835.1 Gemmatales bacterium
CACGTTTGACCCAGGCTGCCCGATTTGCCACACGGCCGAGAAATCGTGATTTAGCCCACCGACGGGCCGTGATGACCTGACGAGGGTCGGCTTGACGCCGGCCAGGGGTTCGAGTATTACCCCGTCTCTTACGGCAAAAAACCATCGGACCGGAACACACTCAACGCGACACGCCCGTGTCGGGAGGTCTCCGCATGAATGAGATCACGACCAAGCCCATCCTCAAGCGGCGTCTGAGCGCCGAGGAGTTGGTGCTTTCCATTCGCCAGGGTCTGGAAGCCCGCGATGCTCGGTTCCAGAATCCGCCGGCGAAGCCCAAGACTGTCACGATCGAGACAGAAGACAATACCAAAGCTCTCGCGCCGCTGACGAACCTACATGAGGTGACGGCCCGCGCGAAACCCGGCTTGACCAAACTGCCGATCCAATTCCTGCGGAAAGTCCTCCGGGCCTTACTGCGGCCGTGGACGGAATACCAGACGCAATTCAACCAGACCACCGCCCAGCTGCTGGGCGAACAAAATCGCGACTTCCACGACAAGTTGACGGCCGTTCATGAGCGGATCGAGGAAGAGAACGAGGCGACCCGGAAGACGAACGAGGCGATCCGCAAGAGCCTGGAAGAAGTCCGGTACATGTGGTTCGACCTGAACCGCCGTATGGAGAAACTGGAAGCCCAAACGGCCGTGGCCGCGAGTCACTGACCCCCGCCTTCGACCCCAGTGGATGTCGTAACCATGGATCTGTTGATCGACGGGCAAGCGTTGCAGGGTGAGGGCAAGTGGCGGGGCATCGGCCGCTACTCGCGGGAGTTCCTGGACGGAATCGCCCGCGTCCGGCCCGACTGGCGGATTCGCGTGGCGGCGTCCGAACACCTCGGCGGGATCGAGGTGCCGGCCGGGGTCGAAGTCATCCGGTACACCCCGCCCCTGCCCTTGACCTTCCTCGATGGCCCGACGACCGAGTACCTGCGGCTCCATTACGCCGACTGGCTGTGCGCGCAGAAGCCCGACGCCATTCTGATTCTGTCCGTGTTTGAAGGCGGCGGCATTCCGGTTCGCTTCATCGAGAACACGGTCCCGTGTGTCGCGGTTTTGTACGATCTCATCCCGTTGCTGTTCGCCCCCGAGTACCTGTACGGGCACCCGGATGTCTGGAAGTACTACACACGGCAGATCCGCCAGACGATGTCGGCCGACGCCCTACTGGCCATCTCGGAGACGAGTCGTGAAGAGTTGCACGACCTGATACCGTGCCGCGGTCCGGTCGTGAACATCAGCGGGGCACCAGCCTCGACTCTGAACGTGGTCCCTCCGGAAGTGGCACGAGAGCGTGTCGCGCGGCTGTTCGTTCGCGCGAATGTGCCGACCCGCCTCGCGGATCAGTTCATGCTGTATGTAGGCGGGGGAGACCTGCGGAAGAACCTACCGACCCTGCTGAAGGCTCTGACGTTGCTGCCGGAAGATGTGCGGACAGACTACCCGCTGGTGATCGCCGGCGAAATGGGGCCGCACTTCCGCGTGCCGCTGGAACAGTTGGCCGACGAACTGGGCGTGCGTTCATCCCTGCACTTCTTGGGCTACGTGAACGACGAGGAACTGGGAGCGTTGTACCAGACGACGCGGCTGTTCGTCTTCCCGTCGCTGTACGAGGGGCTAGGCCTCCCCGTTCTCGAAGCGATGATGTACGGGACGAACGTCGTGGCTTCCAACACGTCGTCGATCCCCGAGTTCTCGGCTCCCGGCACGCCATTCTTCGATCCGTGCAATCCGGAAGACATGGCTCGCGCGATCTTCTCGGCACTCATGCGGCCGGACCGTGGCGACGTGGCGGGGCGACGGATCTTTGCCGCCAACTTCACCTGGGACAAAACGGCCGAGGCGGCGTGTCGGGCGATAGAGGCCGCGACCCCGCCCCCACCCCGACCGGCACGGGGCATCGTCGTGTGGTCGCGCACGTTCGGCAAAACGACTACGATGGACAGCCTAACGGAACTCTGCGACGCCTACGCCGACCGCGGCTCTGCGGGCATGATCCTGGTCGAGTACTCATGCGACTCGGCCCCGCCGCAACAGGTCACCGATGCTATCCGCGTGCTCTCGCCCGACGAGATTGACCGCGTCGATGAGATCGAGCCAATCTCCGCCCGCGTCTACGAAGCCGCGACCCCGGACGAGCTTCAGCGGATCGCCGGCGAGTTGCTCCGCCGCCCCGGTCTGCTGATTCTCAGCCGAGAGCTGGCCCATTCGCCGCTGCTCGACGACCCTCACTTCTGGCGTGGGGTTCTCGCGTCCGACTGCGTGTTGTTTCGGGGCATGACTTCGACCGAAAAGATGCCCGCGCGGTTCAAGCACCTCAAGTATGTCAATCGACTCGAGAACAACTTCACGACGGCCCTGGCCGAGGTCGAAGCCGTCGGCATGGGGCTAAGTCGGCGGTGGCGGAACGCGATGGTGACGGCTCTGGGAACGGCCCCCGGGTTGAGCTATACGGAACTCCGCGACTGGGCGATCATGCGGCTCAATGCCAATATCATTCCTCGCCTGCCCGGCGCGAAAGAAGTTATCA
>JBBQCQ010000700.1:0-2568 GCA_038318835.1 Gemmatales bacterium
TCTTCGGCGGCGATCCAAAGCCGGACATGCGGCGGGTGACTTACTACCTCGGCATCACCGGCGGGCTGTGCCGACAAGAACAATTCCTGGTCACGGCCGATGGCGTTCGCAACTCGACTGACCCCGACGCCGGCCGTGAGTCGCAAGACCTGATTGCCGAGGAAGTAACCGACCTGACGTTCGAGTACTTCGACGGCATGACCTGGTCAAACACCTGGGCCGGGGACGACGACGCGGGCGACGGCAAGACCGTGAAGGGGCCGCCACGGGCCATCCGCATGACTTTGGTCATGCAGGACGCTGACGGCGTGACCAAGCGGATCGAACATGTTTTCCCGGTTCGGGCCGCGGTTGGCACCTACGTGGCCCCGGTTCCCGAAGATACCACCACTACCGATGACACCACGGGGGGCATGGGATGACCACTCGCCCCACCGCGAAACCGGGTTATGTGCTTCTCGTCGTCATCATGGTCATCGTGATTCTGTCGCTGACTGCCTACCGTTTCACCGACGCGATGGGGTCTGAGTACCAAGTCGCGTACCGGGCCGGGGAAGCATCTCAGGCGAAGGCGTTCGCTGCCTCTGGCATCCACTACACAATGGGCCTGCTCTCGGACCCGGCGTCATTTGATAGCGTCCTCGGCAGCAACCCCTACGACTCCGATGCGCTCGCCAATGTCACCGTTAATAACGACGGCCCCCGCGGCGGTGGTCGGTTCTCGATTCTGAGCATCGCCGAGAGCGACGCAGGTGGCACCGGGGCTGACAAGTTCGCCCTCCGGTACGGCGTGACCGACGAGGCCGGCAAGATTAATCTGAACACGATGATGCGCATCGACTCGTCGGGCGAAGCCCTGCGGGCGATGCTCATCCTCTTGCCGAACATGACCGACGACGTGGCCGACGCCATCACCGACTGGCTGGACCCCGACGACGACCAGCGCGACTCCGGAGCCGAATCTGGGGCGTATCCGAACTATCGCCCTCGCAACGGCCCCATCAACACGCTCGAAGAACTCCTGCTGGTCCGCGGTGTGTCTACGAGTGCCCTGTTCGGCAACGACCGCAACCGCAATGGCGTGCAAGACCCGGACGAGATTGATGGCAACGATTTCAACCGTGGTTGGTCCGACTACCTGACCGTCTACGGCCACGAACTGAACATCGACTCGACTGGCGCGCCCCGGCTGTACGTCAACGACGCGAACCTGGCGCAGATGAACCAACAACTTGCGGCCCTCGTTGGGCAGGAAATGGCCGACTACACCATCGCCTTCCGGCTGTATTCGCAAGCCTCCTCGCTACTCCCGCCCTCGAATGGCACCGTCGTCGGATCGGTCAACGACCTGCGGACCGCGGTGCAAACGTCCCTCGGTGCGGCCACTGCCCCGAAGCCGAAGCGACAGGTTCGCAACTCGATGCTGGCGATGGCGAACACTCGCGTCACCCTGCCCCGTGCCCCCGGCGCGCCAATGAACGCCCCCACGGTGGTTGTCAACAGCCCACTGAACGACGCGGCCGTCCTCAAGTCGATCCTGCCGACACTGATGGACAAGCTAACTGCGAAGAGCAACTACGAACTGAATCCGAGAATCAACGTGAACACCTGCCCGCCGACGTTGCTTTCGGTGTTGCCCGGCGTGACCCCGGAAGACGCGGCGAACTCCGTGTCGGTGCGGGCATCGCTCGACCCGGCGAGTGCGGAATATAAAACCGGGGCCTGGCTGTACACACGGGCCGGCATGAACATCAATATCTTCAAAAACATCGAATCCTACGTCACCGGCTACACGCAAACGTACCGCATCCAGTCTCTGGGCTACTTCGCTCGGGGCGGGCCGGTCGCCCGCGTGGAGGCGGTCATCGACACGAATGGCGGCTACCCCCGCATCGTCTACTTCCGAGACCTCACCGACCTGGGCAGTGGGTTCACCCCGCCGCGCTAACACCTGGAGTCCCCCTTTTGGCCCGTTATCTCGCGATCGACGCCGACGCCCACGGCCTGACCGTGGCGTCGGGAACCGTCCAACGCGGGGCTGTCCACCTGGAACAGACGCTGTCCTGGTCGGAGAACCCGCAACCGATTTCGCCGTCCACGGCGGCGGCCCTCGGCCGTAAGCTCGCCGAACTCCTCAAAACCGCCGGTATTGCCCCGGCCCCGGTGCTGTTCGCCGTCGGCCGCGACCGGATCATCTTGAAGGAGATCAAGCACCCGCCGTCGCCGCCGCAGGACGAGCCGGCCGTCGTCCGCTTCCAGGCAATGAAGGAACTGACCGAGTCGCCCGACGACGGCGTGCTCGATTACCTACCGCTCGGCAGCGACTCAACCGGCGAACGCCGGGCGTCGGTGGCGTTCCTCAATAACGACCTGTTCAACTCGATTCGCGCGATGTGCGATGCCGCGAATCTGAAGCTCGCGGCCGTGACGCCGCGGCCATTCGCCATCGCTTCGGCCGCCGCCCGAGCCATCGCCACCGGGGCTGTCCCTGCCCCGGAGAGTCCTGATACTGCCACCGCCGTCGTCTCGCTTGCCGAGTCGTCGGGCGAATTCACCGTCGTCAAAGCC
>JBBQCQ010000701.1:0-2559 GCA_038318835.1 Gemmatales bacterium
ACGATCGTGAAGGTGCTGGACTTCGGCCTGGCGATAATTCGCGGCGAAGCCGACGACGGCAAGCTGACCGGCGATGGGCAGATGATGGGCACGCCGGCGTTCATCGCCCCGGAGCAGGCCCGCAATGCCGCCGCCGCCGACACGCGGGCCGATGTGTACAGCCTCGGCTGCACGCTGTTCTTTCTGCTCACCGGTCGGCCGCCGTTCCGTGGGTCGCTGACCGAGATGCTGCTCGCGCATCAGACGGAACCGCCGCCGCCGCTGCCGGGCTTGTCGCCCGAGGTGGCCGCCGTGATGGCGAAGATGATGGCGAAGGACCCGGCCGATCGCTACCAGACACCGGAGGCGGTCGCGCAGGCGCTGCTGCCGTTCGCCCGGCCGGGGGCGGCGTTCGGGGAACTCGTGCTTCTGAAGACCGAGGCGGAGATGAACGTACCAGGCACAACCAGCCTGGGGTATTCCGACGTGACGACCCTCTTGCCCACCGACGCCCCCGCCCCGAAGCGGTCGCGCCGTGGGCTATTGCTGGCACTAGCCGGCGGCGCGGTCGTGCTCGCCGGGGGTGCGGCCGTGCTGTTCTCCGGGAAGCCGTCGGCCGAGCCAACCCCGGACGCGACCCCGAGTGCCCCACCGACATTCTCGTTCGACGGAACGTGGCGGGTGAGTTTCGCCGAAGGGGCGCAGTTGGCGTCGGCGTACACGGTGACCGGGAGTGCGATCGCGTTCGACAACTCCACCCCCCGCGGGGGCCGCCAGCGGTTGCCGCAGGAATGGACCCGCGACGGGGACACGATTCAGGTGAAGTACCGCAATGAAGGGGTGACGAAACTCACGATCGACCCGAACAAGCCGGACGAACTGAACGGCACGACGCAGTTGGGGGGGCGGGTCTGGTGGGACCGCGTCAAGCCCGGCGAGCCGTGGCCGGCCCGGTTCGTGCCGCTGTTCGATGGCACATCACTGACCGCGTGGCGGGAGATGTGCCCGTCGGAAGTGAAGTGGGCGGTGATCGACGGCAAACTGGTCGGCCGCAACCGGTCGACCGCCCCGCGGACGGACGGCATTCTCCTCGCGCAGCGGCCCGCGTACCGTAATGTCCGCATGAAAGTCGAGGTCAGCCGGACGGGCCACGATGGGGGCATCGGCCTCCGCCTCCGCGGGACCACGCGGGACGACCTGACCGGGTACGTCGTCGTTATCCGCGGCATCGGGCCGGGGAGCGGACAGTTCCCCACCGGCACGCTCATGCGGTTCGCCCCCAAGTCCAAGCCGGTCGTTCTCAGCCGCCCGACGCGGAACCTGGACAAGCCGGGCACGAACTTCATCGAGATCGACGCCGCCGGCAACGAGTTCACCGTGCGGGTGAACGGCGAAGCGGCCGGGTCGGCCACCGACGGCGAGTACGCGGCCGGCGACCTGGGCATCCACTGTCGGGCCGAATCGGCGATCACGGTTAGCCGGTTCGAAGCCGACCGCCGCCCGGACTGATCGTGCCGGACGTGTCGCCGTCATCGCCCCCATCGGGTCGGGCGTCGCGGGGGAATCGTTGACCCGCCGCGACCCATCCCCTACGATGGCCCTCTTCGTCCTTTCCCACGGAGTGACCGCGGATGACCGGCGCACCGGCGAGCGACCTCGCCCCTGTTTCCCGCTCGCGGTGGCTCCTCGAACGGCGCTGGGATGCCGCCCGCCCGCTACCCACGCGGCCCATCATCGCCCGCACGAAGCCGCCCTTCCCAACCACGCCGTTCGACTTCACCGCCGCCCTGCGGGTGCTGTGCGAAGATGTCATCGCCCGTTGCCCGACGTTCGCCACGCTCGACCCGAAGCGGATGCTCTTGACCTACGCCCCGTGCCGCAATCGCAGTCGGTTCGGCGTGCAGGCCCGCGTCACGCCGATGCGGTTCCGCGGCGGTGCGCTCACCCGCCGGATGCGTGGCGTGCTGTACGGCGTGCAGCGATACTACGTGGACGGCCGCGAGGTGCTGTACCTCGTCACGTTCTCGTTGCCTCGGTTTCTCGATCAGACTTTTGAAGACAAACTGGTGACGGTCTTCCACGAACTGTTCCACATCAGCCCGGCCTTCGACGGCGACCTGCGACGGCTCCCCGGCCGTTACGAGGTGCATTCGCACTCGAAGGACGCCTACGACGACCACATGCTCACGCTGGTGCGGGCCTACCTGACTGACCACCCCCGCCCGTCGGTCTACGAGCCGTTCCGCTTCCACACGACGGAACTGCTGAACCGCCACGGCCACATCACCGGCATCGTCGTCCCTCGCCCGAAGCTGGTCCCGCTGGCGTGGTAATGGCCGATCATTCGTCCGGTAAGCGGCCGTGCTCGACAAGGTACTTCACGTCGGCCGGGCAACTGTCCCACGCGGCCGTGTACGTCGATTCCAACGGCACGTTGACGCAGTAGTCCTGGTCGAGCCATGCCGGCATGTCCGGCAACGTCGCCCCGACGCGGAACGGTTCGAGGTGGGCAACCGGAGAGAGTTCGGCCAAATCGTCACCGACTTGATATGAGCTGAGGAGAAGGGGTTCGTCGGCGGG
>JBBQCQ010000702.1:0-2558 GCA_038318835.1 Gemmatales bacterium
CCCCGCGACGAAACAACTAGCCGGCGTGAAGGCGACCATCACGAAGATCGTGAAGCGCGAACAAGTCTGGGACGTTCAACTGTCCATAGAGTACCCGACTTCGCCGCCGGCCTTCGAGAGCTTCGAGTCGTGGACGAACCACAACACGTTCCGAATCGTGCCGCCACGCAAGACGATGAGCATCGAGGCTGTGAACTCGGACATCACCACTAACGACCGCACGATAACCGCCGCCTATCGCTTCAGCCAGACGGCCGTCGATCTGACCAACCGCACGGGCTGGACCATCGTGTGTGAAACACCGGCCCCGCTGGTCGAGTTCCCCATCAAGTTTCGCCTGAAGGATTTGAAGCTACCGTGAGGGGCGTCGCCGCGATTCTGGGTGCCATCCTCGCGGGCTTGCTGACCGCCGGGGCCGCCGACGTGCCGGAGTCGGCAAACGTGCGCGGGGAATCGACGTCCAGTCGCCGGCGGCTGGCCGAGGCCGAGCAAAAGATTCTCGCCGGCAGGGCGAACGAGGCCATCGACGATCTGCAACGCATCCTCGACGAGATCGGCGATACGCTCGTGACGGCCGACGGCAAGGAGTTCCGCTCCGCCCGGCAATACGTTCATCAGTTCCTTGCGAAGCTGCCGGACGCCGAACTGAAGACGTACCGCGACCGCGTGGAAGAACCCGCCGCGAAACTGCTCGCCCTCGGCACGACTCGTCGCGAGTCTCGGCCCTTGCTTGAACTCCTCGATCGCTACGCGGTCAGCCGCCCGGCCGAGAGTGCGATTGTGTTGCTCGCGGAGATGGCGTTCGAGCGAGGTGAGTTCGCCATGGCCGAGCGATACTGGAAGAAACTACTGCCCGAAGCCGAGGGCTACCGTTATCCGGCGGGCAAGACGGCCGTGGCGATCTTGCGGGCGAAGATCATCCTGGCGACACTTGCTCGTGGAGATCGCGTGGCCGCCACCAAGTTGCTAGACGAATTCGTGAAAGCCGAGCCGAAGGCCACCGGGCACCTCGCGGGTCGGACCGGCAAACTCGCGGACACCCTTGCGCAAATTCTCGCGGAACCGCCCGCACGGGTGCGTTCGCTGGCATCCGCCGACTGGCCAACGCTCGGCGGTTCCCCCTCGCGGGACGGCCGCGTGGCGGGCCGTTTGCCACATCACTGGCCGGGCCAGCCGACCTGGAAAACAGCAATTCCCGGTTCGACGGCCACCGAGCGAATGGGATCGGCCCCGTTGGTCGGGCCGGTGAAGGCACTCTCTTTCCACCCGATCGTAACCGGCGGCCGGGCGTATATCGCCGACTCGGGTCGGGTGATCGCCTTCGACCTGCGGACCGGGACGGCGGCGGTCGTTTTCGACGCGCGACAACTCGCCAAGCCGAAACTGGGGAAGGACGAACCCCGGCTGCCGATCACGACCGATAGTGACTTCACCCTGACGGCGACCGACGGCCGACTCTATTTCCGCCTCGGCCCGCCGGAATTGTTCCCGGTGCCGACCGACGTAGATGCCCCGCTCACGCGGCCGAGTGCGCTCATCTGCCTCGAACCGAACGGCGTCGTGGTCTGGAAACGATTGCCGCCCGTGCCGCTCGAGGTTCCCGCGTCGTGGGAAGGCAGCCCCCTCGTCGTCGAAGGCCACGTCTTCGCCGCATTCGTGCGGTCCGAGGGCGGGCGGGCCGTTCACGCCATTGCCTGTTACCGCAACGACGCCGAACGGCCGATCTGGGTGACCGACGTTTGCGAGGCGGCCACCGCTGTCGGCCGCACGCGGCAAGAGTTGCTCACGCTTGCGGGGCGGAATGTGGTGTTCTGTTCGCAATCGGGCGTGGTCGTCGCCGTGAACCGGGACACTGGTAAGCCGGCGTGGGCGTACCGGTACCCCCGCATCCGCCGCTTCCCAGCCGACGGCAGGCACCGCGACCTGTCCCCGCCCGTGGCTCTGGATGGCCGCGTGTTCGTCGCCCCGAACGATGCCGATCAGTTGTTCGCGTTCAACGCCGAATCGGGCAGGTTGCTCTGGCAAGACGGCCCGCTGGTGTTCGATCACCTCATTGGGGCTGCGGGCGGCAAGATCGTCGCCACCCTCGCCGGCCCTCAGCGTGGCATTCGCGCATACGACGCGGGCACAGGTTCGTGCGATCCCCTCGCCGGTTGGCGGAACCACGACGACCCGTTCCTGCCGACCTTCGGCCGCGGTCTGCTCAGTGAGGATTTCATCGCGTGGCCGACGGCGGCCGCCTTGTACACAATCCGCCTCGTCGATGGCACGGTCGCGGCCCAGCCGGTCCGCGGCCCGCACGGCAACCTGGCCTTCGCCGACAATGTCCTGGTTGTGGCCACCGCGACGGAAGTCTGGGGCTACGTCCGCGAAAGGGACGAGCCGCCCGAACCGGCCCGACCGCGGCCGGTGATGCTGGGGGCGATACCGCTCGCACCCGCGGCCCCGGTCGCACGCACGGAACTGCCGCCGGTGTTGGGTTCACCCGCGAGGCTCGACTGCGTGACGGCTGAATCACCCCAACCGGCAGTGACCGTCGGGGCAATCTTTCGCACGAA
>JBBQCQ010000703.1:0-2556 GCA_038318835.1 Gemmatales bacterium
GGCCATCAACCACGACGGCGCGAAGGTCTTCGCCGGCGACTGGTCGGGCATCGTGAAGGGCTGGGCCACGGCCGACGGCAAGATGCTCATCGCCGCCGACACGAACCCGAAGACGGTCGCGGAGCAAGTCGAGATCGCGAAGGCCAGCGTGGCCGCGGCCGAGGCGAAGATGAAGCCGGCGACCGACGCCCTGGCCGCAGCCAAGGCGAATGTAGACAAGGCGAACGCCGAACTCGCCCCGTACCAGAAGGCCGTGACCGACGCGACGAACGCCGCCAACACCGCGAAGGCCGCCGCCGATCAGGGGAAGGTCGCGGCCGATGCCGCCGCCGCCGCGGTCGTCGCCGCCCAGGCCGTCGCGACCGCCAAGCAGGTGACAGCCACCGCCCTGCAAGAAGCGGCCACGAAGGTGCAAGCCGCCGCGACCGCCACGCCGGCGAACGCGGAGTTGAAGAACCAGGTGAAGAAGACCGCCGACATCGCCAAGGCCGCAGCCGACGAACTGGCCGTGGCGACGAAGGCCGTGGCGGACGGTCAGGCCGCGGCGAAGGTGGCGGCCGACAAGTTGCCCGTGTTGCAGAAGGCCGCCACCGATGCGGCCGCGACCATCGCCCCGGCCCAGAAGGTGGTGGCCGACCAGACCGCCGCCCGCAAGGCGGTGTTCGACGCACACGCCGCCGCCACCGCGGGCGTGAACGCTGTGGCGGCCGAAGTCGCGGCCGCGAAGGCGAAGCTCGACAAGCTGACGGCCCCGCCCGCCCCGCCTCCGGTTCCCGCTCCACCGCCGGCCGCTGTTCCGCCGCCGCCACCCAAGAAGTGACGACCCCGCTCACGCCCGGAGTGCCCCTCCGGGCGTGGACATTTTCCACACTACAATTTCGATACTGTCTCAAAACTATTTCATGACATCCCGACCGTTAGAATATGCAGGCATTTTCCGTCGGAATCAGCAGAAATCTCCATCCAATTACTACCCGATCTGAACCATTGATTTACCCTTTGCCGGATACTCCGTGCCGTTGGAACCATGCTCACCGACGGCCGACCGAGTCAGACGTGCGTGCCGCTGACCGCGTTCGAGTATCAGCATTCGCGGCCGACGAAGTCTCGGCGAGGGCTTGAATTGGCTTTGTGGGTCCGAAATTCGCTGGCCGTCGCGCTGGCGTGCTGGTCAGCGGAAGGACTCGTTTTTCACGGACCGTTCCCCATCGACCGGACGTGGAACCCCCTCGTCGGCCTTACCCTGGGCAGTCTGCTGGTTGGCGGTTTGCGGCTGGTGCCGGGCGTGCTGGCCGGCTTCTGGGGGGCGGGATTCGCCGCCGGTTCGCCCGATCTGTTCGGCCTTCTGCCTGCCATCTTCGCCACCCTCCAGGCCGTGATCGGGGTGGTCCTCGTTCGCCAGTTCTGTTCGCAGCCGCTCACACTCGTCCGCTTCCCCGACATCGCCCGATTCTTGCTCATCAGCGGCCCCGTTGTCGCCTCCTTGCTCGCCGTCGCCAGATACGCGACCCAACTCGACCGGGGGGCCGCGTGGCTCCAGACCTGGGCCGGCGATGCCCTGGGCGGACTGCTCCTCGCGCCGGTGGTGCTGGCTCTGTTCGCCCAACCGCGGGATGTGTGGGGGCCGCGGGTCCGCAGGGTGGCCGGCCCGCTGCTGCTCGTCGCGGTGCTGATGATGGGACTGGCCATCGGAGGTTCGCTCCTCCTCGCGGTCTTGTTGGCCGCCCTCTTGCTGTCGCTAACCGGGCAGACCACCCTCGTGCGAACCGAGGTCGAGCGAACGGCCGCGGAACTCTCCGCCCTGCACGGCGAGCGGGCGGCCGTGGAACAAGCCCTGCACGAAGCCCGACGCGAGGCGGTGCTCGGCCGACTGGCCGGCGGGGTCGCGCACTAGTTCAACAACCTGTTCACGGGCATCCTCGGCCACGCCGCCCGCGCCCGCGAGATGATCGCCGACGCGCACCCGTCGCAGATCGAGCTGTGGAAGACCGAACTGGCCGTCGCGAAGGCGAGCGACCTGTGCCAGCAGATTCTCGCGTTCACAGGCAAGGGCACGATCGTCCGGCAGTCGCTCTCGCTTCACGAATTCCTCCGCCAGGTGGTGGCCGACGCACGGTTGCGGCTCGCGCCCACTCCGGAGGTCGAAATCGTCGCGCAGTCTGGGGAAATCACACTCACGGCCGACGCCCTGCTCCTGCGGCGGCTGGTCACGAACCTCCTGCTCAACGCGGCCGAGGCGTACCCGCGGGCCGGCGGGCGAGTCGTCGTCGAGTACGGCTGTTCGACGGCCGACCGGGTCTGGATGAAGGTCACGGACTTCGGCGTAGGCATGGCGGCGGACATGGTGGAAACGGCCTTCGAGCCGTTCGCCTCGACGAAAGGCCCCGGCCGCGGGCTGGGTCTGTCGGCCGTGCGGGGGATCGCGATCACACACGGCGGCGGCGCGACCCTTACGAGTACCGTCGCCGGCGGCACGACCGTCCTCGTTTATTTGGTCAACACGCTCTCGCACGATGCCGGGTGTACGCCGCCCCCGTCGTCCGGCCCGACGATTGT
>JBBQCQ010000704.1:0-2554 GCA_038318835.1 Gemmatales bacterium
GTGAGGCCCATCGCCGCCCGCACTTCGACCGAGGCTTGTTTGCCGCTGCGTTTCTCCTCGGCCGTCACCTTGAGCATCGCGTTGGCGTCGAGCGTGAACGTGATGTCCACCTGCGGCAGTTGGGCCGGCATCGGCGGGATGCCACCGAGCTTGAACTGGCCGAGCAGGCGGCAGTCCTTCGTCAGTTCTCGCTCGCCCTGGTAGATGTTGATGAGGATGGCCGTCTGGTTATCCTTGCCCGTCGAGTATCGTACCGTCTCGCGACAGGGCACCGTCGTGTTCCGGTGAATGACCTTATCGACGACGCCGCCCAGCGTTTCGAGGCCGAGCGACAGCGGTACCACGTCGAGCAGCAGTACATCCGTGCGGCGGCCGGCGAGAATGTCGGCCTGCACAGCGGCCCCGAGGGCGACGACTTCGTCCGGGTTAAAATCGGCGTGTGGCGTGCGGCCGAAGAACTCTTCCACCCGCTGGCGCACAAGGGGAACCCGCGACGAACCACCGACAAGCACGACTTCGTCTACGCTCGTTTTGCCAGCATCCTTCAGAGCGTCGCGGCACTTCGCCAGCGAGCGATCCACGAGCGGCGCGATCCACGTCTCGAAGTCGCTGCGGGTGATCGTCGTGCGGAACGGCCGGCCAGGGCGGTCCACGACGCACTCGGCCGCGTCCTGGGTTGTGAGTGCGATTTTCGTTTTCTCGGCCGCGTCGCGGAGATGCTGGAGCAACTCCGGGTCTTTCTGCGTTAGCTCGACGCCCATCCGTTGTGCGATGACTTCCATGATCGCATGGTCGAAGTCGTCTCCACCGAGAAACGTATCGCCATTCGTGGCGAGCACGCGGAAGACGCCATCGGCGACTTGCAAGATGGAACAATCGAAGGTGCCGCCGCCGAGGTCGTAGACGGCGATCAGGCCAGCGTCTCGCTTGTCGAGGCCGTAGGCGAGGGCCGCGGCCGTGGGTTCATTCACGATCCGCAGCACGTCGAGGCCGGCGATCCGCCCTGCGTCGCGGGTGGCCTGCCGCTGCGCGTCGTCAAAGTACGCCGGCACGGTGATGACGGCCTTCGTCGGGTTGCCGGCCCGCTTGCGGACTTCCTTCAAGATCATCGCGGACAGTTCTTGCGGCGTGTACGCGTGCCCGCCGATCTCGACCATCAACACCTTCCGCCCACCTTCGGCTTCCCGCTCGACGATCTGATGCGGGATCAACTTCAACTCTTCGCGCAACTCCGCGAGCGTGCGACCCATCAACCGCTTGACACTGAAAATGGTGTGCGTGGGGTCAGACAGTGCGCGTTCCTTCGCGGCCGAGCCGACGAGGACCGTGCCGTCTTCGTGGAAGCTGATGCACGACGGGACGAGCGCGACTCCGTGATCGTCGCGCACGACCTGCGGCCGACCGTCCTCGACGAACGCGGCAAGGCTGAAAGTGGTGCCGAGGTCGATGCCGACGACGCTAGAGCTACGCTGCATGATTGAAATATCCGAGACTGTTTAGCCGCGACGCGGGCCACCGACCCGCACTCCGCTCCGATGACTCCGCGTCGCGGCTAAACGGGTGGTTACAAAATCCCCGGCGCGGCCACCTTGATGCCCTTGAGGGCCATCTTCAGTTGGTCGGGGTTCGGCGCGAACTCCAGGGCAGTAGCCTTGTCGATGTCGCCGCGGTCCACGAGTTGCCGCAGATTCTCGGTGAAGTCGACCATCCCTTCCTGGAAGCCGATGCGGATTGCATCGAGGATGCGGTCGTCCTTGCTCTTGAGTATCAGGTCGCGAATCGTCGGGTTCATAATCATGATCTCGTTCGTTGGCACCCGCGACTTCTTCAGAGCGGGGACCAACTTCTGGGCGACGATGGCCTTGAGGTTGAACGCGAGCGACTGCCGCACGGCGTGGTGCTGGGCCGGCGGGAACAGGTCGAGAATCCGGCTGACCGTACTCGCAGCCGTAGAGGCGTGAATCGTTCCGAACACAACGTGCCCAGTTTCGGCGGCGTGAACGCCAGCCTCGAAGGTTTCCTGGTCCCGCATTTCGCCCACGAGGATGATGTCTGGGTCTTCCCGCACCGCGTGCTTCAGGGCAACGTGCCAGTCGATCACATCGAGGTACACTTCGCGCTGATTCATCACGCTCATTTTGTCGACGAAGACGAATTCGATCGGGTCTTCGATCGTGAGGATGTGCAGCGCCTCGTTCTGATTGATGTACTCCAGCATCGACGCGATGGTGGTCGACTTCCCGGAGCCGGTCACGCCGGCGAGAATAATCATCCCCTGGTCGTAGTGGCAGAGCTTCTCGATACTCGGCGGCAGGCCGAGGTTGGCGAACGTCGGGATGCTCGTATTCACGCGGCGGGCCACCATCGCCAGCTTGCCCCGCTGCTTCATCATGTTCACGCGGAAGCGACACTCATCGTCGCCGACCACGTGCGCAAAGTCGGCCCCGCCGTCGTGGTCCATCTGCTTGTGGGCCTTGTCATCCATGATCCCCTGGAACAGCTTCCACATCGTGTCGTTGCTGATCGGCGGCGTGTTCATCCGCTGGACGACGTT
>JBBQCQ010000705.1:0-2553 GCA_038318835.1 Gemmatales bacterium
CGATGCAAGAGAAGGAAGAGATGGGCCTGCGGTTCGACCTGACGGTGCCGTTCGCCCGCTTCGCCGCGAAGAACATCAACGACCTCGGCACGCCGTTCAAGCGGTACGCGATGGGCCCCGTCTGGCGGGGCGAACGGCCGGGCAAGGGCCGCTACCGCGAGTTCTGGCAGTGCGACTTCGACACCATCGGCACCACCGCGAACGCCACGGACATCGAAGTCGTCCTGATCGTGAACCAACTGTTCACGGCCTTGGCGTTCGAGCGGTTCGAGATTCGCATCAACAGCCGGCTCATACTGAACGGCCTGCTCGAATCGCTCGGCATCGCGGATAGGGCCGTCCCCCTGCTCCGCTGTCTCGACAAGCTCCAGAAGATCGGCCGCGAGAAGGTGATCGAGGAGATGGTCCGCGAAGCGGGCATGACCGCCGAGCAAGCTGGCCGTGTGCTGCACCTCGCCGAGACGAAGGGCACGAACGCGGACGTTCTCGCGGCCGTCGAGCGGCAGTTCGGCGACATGCCGAACGAGCGGGCGGCCGACGGCCTTCGCCGCCTGCGGCAACTCTTGCAGGTCGCGGAGCGGATCGGCGTGCCGGACGGCCGGATCATCATCGACCTGAGCATCGCCCGCGGCCTCGACTACTACACCGGCCTCATCTTCGAGACGTTCCTGCTCGACCTGCCGAGTATCGGGTCGGTCTGTTCCGGCGGCCGGTATGACAACCTCGCCAGCCTGTACACGAAGCAAGTCCTCCCCGGCGTCGGCGGGTCGCTCGGCGTGGACCGCCTTCTCGCCGCGATGGAGGAACTGAAGCACCCGTGGCTGACCGGCGCGACGACGCCGGCCCAGGTCTTGATTCTCAATCTCGACGCCGACCTGATCGACGAGTACCAGCAGATCGCGAAGACGCTCCGCGACGCCGGTATCGCGACAGAAGTCTACCCCGACGCGAAGAAGCTCGGCCAGCAGTTCCAGTACGCCGAGAAACGTGGCTACCGCGTCGGCATTATCGCCGGCGGCAACGAAATCGCGGCGGGCACAGTCAAGGTCAAGAATCTGTCCGCGAAGGAAGAACACACCGTGTTGCGGAGCGAGTTGGCCGACCGCGTTCGGGCACTGCTCACGATCTGATGCGGAGAGGCCCATGTTTTTCTACTTCAGCACCAACATGGCCGTCCGAGTAGAGGGCGGCGTGTGGCGGCACGAGCAGTGCCAGGAATGCGGGAAGGGCTACCGCTATTACGTCAAGAAAGCGGTCACGCGGTCGCGGCAAGCGCCCTACAACCTCAACAAGAGCGGGGCCGAACGGGCCGCCCGAAAGGCAGCCGAGAAGGCCCTGGCGAAACGTTTCGACACCGAAGTCGAGCCGGTCCCCTGCCCCACTTGTGGCGGGTACCAGGCCGCAATGGTGCCGGCGGTATTTGCCGAACGGTTCCGATGGGTTTCGAGAGCCTTCACGGCCGCACTATGCCTCGCGGCAATACTTTTCGCCGTGGCCGGCATGCTGGTCTACGAGCTGTTGGGCATGGCGAACCGGAAAGACCAGTTCTCGAAAGACTGGTTCGTGATCTCGGTCCTCGTACCGGCGTTCTGCGTGGCCGTGCTGCCCTTGATTTTGTTGAAAGTCTACCAGCGGCAACAGGCGGCGTTGTTCCACCCGAACCTGGACATCCCGCAGGAAGAACGGCTCGCCCTCGGTCGGCAACTCGCCGAACTAGCGGCCGACGAGACATTGACCCATGAAGCGTGACAATCACTACGAGGTCGCGTTCGAGGCGTACCTGCGAGCGCACGGCGTCGGGTTTATCGCCGTCGATGAGGCCAACCGCACGATGCTCGGCGACGCCGACGTGAAGTCGCTCGACTTCATCGTGGTCGGGCCGCACGACGCGAAGCTTGTGGTGGACGTGAAGGGGCGGAAGTTCCCCGGCGGGTCGGCCGAGAAGCCGGTTATGACGTGGCAGAACTGGACGACTCTCGAAGACATCGACGGTCTGGAACGGTGGGCGAAAGTCCTCGGCCCCGACTTCCGGGGCGTCCTCGCATTCGCCTACGAGATTCAGCCGCCGTTCGTGCTGCCGAACGACACCCGCGACTTGTTCGCGTTCCGTGGGCAGACGTACCTCATGCGGGCGGTCGAAGTGTCGGCGTACCGCGAGCACATGCGGCGGCGCAGCCCGAAGTGGGGCACGGTCGGCCTGCCGGTGGCCGCGTTCCGCAAGATCGTCCGGCCGTTCGCGGAGTTCCTCGCCCTCACGCCAGTGTTGCAATCATGAACCGTTTCAAGCTCGGATTCGTGCTGGAATCGACCGGCCTCGCAGTTCGCCCGGCCATCGAACAGGCCGCGAAGTGGAGCGCGGCCGGCTTCCAGGTGAACGCCGTCGGCTCCGTGTCGGCCGACGCCCTCACTGAGACAGGCCGACGCGAGTTGCGGTAACTGCTGAAGTCGTACAACGTCGAACTATCCGCCCTCGGCTGCCCGATCCGCCTCGGACTGGACACGCCCGATGGCCTCGACCGACGGCTGGACAACGTGCGCAAGGCGATGCAACTC
>JBBQCQ010000706.1:0-2552 GCA_038318835.1 Gemmatales bacterium
TCCGATGTGGACCGCAGCCGCGTCGTCGTGCGACTGACCTGGCGGAAGGGGGAGTTTCGCCCCGATTCTGAAGATCCGCCGCCCCGAGCCGCCGACCCGGACACGACCCCGCGCGACAGCAGCAGCCTGACCAGTCGGCCGCGAGCCACCGAGAGCGCGCAGGTGAGTCTGGACGTGAAGGTGCCGAAGGCCGTCGGCGTGAACCAAGACGTGCCGGTGACGATCTCGCTGGCGAACGTCGGCCGCGCCGAGAGCCAGGCACTGACCGTGAAGGCGACGATTCCCGATCATGCCGAGTTCGTGCGGGCCGACCCGCCGGCCCTCCGCCGCAACGGCAACACCTTCACCTGGGCTTTCGAGGGGTTGCCGGGGGCGAAGACGCAGGACATCACGGTCGTGGTGCGGCCGACGAAGAAAGCGGCCCTGAACATCGTCGCGACGGCGGAGACAGCCGACGGCATGAAGGCGGAGCAGCGGGCCGGCACCGAGGTCGATACCGTCGCGATGCGCGTGCAAGTGGACGCCCCAAAGTACATTTCCACCGGCGAGGACGCGACGGTACGCGTGACGGTGACGAACACCGGCAACGTGCCGATCGACAACGCCGTCGCCTGGGTCGATCTGCCCAACCTGAAGGCCGCCCCGCTCGAAAAGAGCGTCGGCACCGTCGCGGCCGGTCGGTCGAAGACCGTGTCCGTGCCCGTCTCGCTCCCCCGGTCGGGCAAGTACCCGGTGAAGGTGAACGTCACGGCGAACGGCGGCCTGTCCGAGCGTGGCGACGCAACCGTGACGGTCGGCCTCGCGGAACTGGAAGTGACCGCGAGCGGCCCGGAGACGATCCCCGTTCGCCAGGATGGTCTGTTCGAGTTCCGCGTGACGAACCGCGGCGACGCGGCGCTGGCCGATGTGAAGGTGCAGGCCGCCCTGCCCCGTGGCCTGACCGCGGCAACCGCCACCGAGAACGGCCGCACCACCGACGGCGGCGCGACCTGGAGCCTCGGCAGCCTCGCGGCCGGCGAATCGAAGGTCGTCCGCCTCAACACGACCAGCGACCGCCAGGCCGAGAAACTCGCCGTGACGGTGACGGCCGACGGCGAGATGGCCAGCGGCACCCGCATCGAGGCGAAGGCCGCGTCGAGTTCGATCTCCGTCGTCGGCCTGCCGGTGCTGACGCTGGTCGTCGCCGACCCGGTCGGCCCCGTTCGCGTGGGCGGTCGGGCCGTGTATCGCGTGACCGTCCGCAACCGCGGCAACGCCTCGGCCCGCAATGTGGTCATCACCGCCGAGGCAAGCGACGAACTGAAATTGACCCGCGGCAGCGGCCCCAACAACCTCGTGGCGACCGTGACCGACCGCAAGTTCACCTTCCCCAGCCTCGCCGAACTGCCAGCCGGATCGACGGCGACGTTCCTGCTCGAGACCGAGGCGACCAAGTCCGGCAGTGCCCGCCTCAGCACGATCGTTAAAAGCCGCGAAATCACCTCGCCGCTCAAAGAAGAACAAGCGACCCAAATCCTGGGCCAACGCTGAGAATTTCTTGCGCCACAAATCCTGATCCTATAGTCACTTCGGATCGTTGAGACACTGTCTCGGCGAATTCGCCCTATTCAAGTGCGGTACTCACCCTAAAAATGGAATCAGTGCGGTGCGGATTTGTTTCGCCCGGTTCGTTCGATCCTCTCAGGAGCAACGCCGTGACTCTGCTCAGCCGGAAGGCCGACTATGCGTTGCTGATCCTGTCGCACCTGTTCCACCGCCCGACCGGCGGGAACGCCCGCACCATCGCCGAGGCGTTCGGCCTCAGTCGGCCGTTCGTCGCGAACATTCTGAAAGAACTGACGCACGCCGGGTACGTGACCAGCCACCGCGGGGTGAAGGGCGGGTACGCCCTGCTCCGCCCCGCGAGCGAAGTGACACTCGCGGAACTACTCGAGTCGATCGAGGAAGGGTTCAAGCTCACGGTGTGCAGCAGCCACACCGAGGCGAGTGCCGACGAGACCTGTTCCGTCTCGCATGTGTGCCCGATGAAGGGGCCGATCTCCGAGATTCACCGCCGCCTGATGGGCGTACTGCACGGGGTCACGCTGGAAGAGTTGTTCGTGCCCAACCGCATCGCCGCCGGCCCGACGCTTTTACCGCTCACGATGATGGAATCCCGCGAGCCACACCTGGCCGCGCAATCATAGCCACCGAAGGAACCGCTGATGAACTTTCCGATTTACATGGACAACAACTCTACGACGCGGGTCGATCCGCGGGTGGTCGAGGCGATGCTGCCGTACTTCACCGAGAAGTACGGCAACGCCGCCAGCCGCAGCCACCCCTACGGCTGGGAAGGCGAAGCGGCCGTGGACAACGCCCGCGAACAGATTGCCGAGTTGATCGGCGCGAGCGAGAAGGAAATCATCTTCACCAGCGGCGCGACCGAGAGCAACAACCTCGCCCTCAAGGGCGTGGCGGCGATGTACAAGAAGAAGGGGAACCACATCATCACGGTTCCCACCGAGCACAAGTGCGTCCTCGACACGTGCAAACGGTTGGAGCGTGAAGGC
>JBBQCQ010000707.1:0-2544 GCA_038318835.1 Gemmatales bacterium
CCCACATGCTGCCACGCCACCGCGAGCGCGATCAGGAACCCGGCATCGCCGATGCGATTGACGATGAACGCCTTGTTGGCGGCCGTACTCGCGGACGGTCGTTCGGTGTAAAAGCCGATCAGGAAGAACGACGACACGCCGACGAGTTCCCACCCGACGAAGACCTGGAAGAGATTGTCGGCGATCAGAATCGTCAGCATCGCGAACGCGAACAGGGACAGATACAGGTAGAACCGGCCGAATCGGCCCTGCCGGCGGACGTGAGCGTGATGGTCTTCGACTTCCGTTTGCTCGTCCTTCATGTAGCCGAGCGAGAAGGCGAAGATGAGCGTGCCGACGACCGTGACCATCGTCACCATCAGGGCGGTCAGGTGGTCGATACGGTAGCCGAGGTCGATGCTCCGGGCCGGTCGCGTGTCGGCCTTCCAACCGCCGAGATGAAGCCATTCGATGCGCTCGCCCCACCGCGTGGCCATCCCCTTCGGCTGGTCGCGGAGGCTCTCGACGTCTTGCAGAAACCACGACAGGCCGACGATCGAACAACTCGCGGCGAGGGCAAGCACGAACGTGGCGAAGTAGCCGGGTAGTGGGGAGCGGGCACGGCGGATGGCCCCGGCCACGAGCAGCACGGCGAACGCAGCCAGCGGCAACAGCGTCGCCACGAGGAACAGTCGACCGGGCACTTCGCGCAGGAATTCGGGCATTGCGAACCTACGGCTGCTGGCTGCGGATGTACGCTTCGACTGCCTCTTTGGCCTCCGCGAGGCCGACGCCGGTCTCTTCGCGGTACGCCTTGATCGCCAGAATCTTCTGCCGCGGGTCGGTCGCGAGCAGTTTCACGGACTCGGACAGTTCCGGCGGCTTTACCAGGCGGGCGAGTTGCTTCTCGATCGTGCCCAGCTTGTTGAGGATGATGAGCGCGAAGAAGAACGTCATCATGCTAAACATCATCACCGGTGCCGCCAATACTTCCACGACGCCCCTCCGGTTAGCCCTTCAGCTCGTTGGCCTTGTCCACGTCCACGGTCCCGCGGTTGTTGTAGAAGTTCAGGATGATGGCGAGGGCGACCGCCGCCTCGGCTGCCGCCAGCACGATGACGAGGACCGCGAAGACCGAACCGTCCAGGCGGAACCCCGGCAGATAGCGGGTGAAGGCGACGAAGTTGATGTTCGCGGCGTTCAGCACGAGTTCGACGCCCATGAGGATGCCGACGGCGTTCCGCTTCGTGGCGATGCACAGGAGGCCGCAGGCGAACAGAAACGCGGAGAGGATGAGGAAGTGAGTGAGTTCGAGCGTCACGGGCGGGCGTCCTCGTTTCGCGGTCGGTGCTTGGCGCGAGCCAGGTAGGCCGCACCGATCAACACCACCAACAGGTGTACAGACACGATCTCGAACGGCAGCAAGTGCGTCGTCAGAAACGCTACCCCCAGCGGTCCCGGTCCCGGTATCTCTCCCACCGCTGTGGGCACTTCGCCCAGTCGTAGCGAGACTCGCACGAGCATGGCGAACACGACCGCTGCCACGCTCCCGGCAAGCACCCACTCGGCCGTCTTCGTTCGCAAAACGTTCGTTGGGCCGGCCGAGGTCAACATGCCGCCGAAGACCACGAGCACCATTGTGCCGCCAACGTAGACGATGAGTTGCGTCGCCCCCAGGAATTCGGCCCCCAACAGGAAGTACAAGAGCGCGACGCCGATGAGCGTGAACAGCAGGAACACGGCCGACCGCACGATGGTGGCCGACACGACCACGCCGATGGCCGAGGCAGCGATGAGCGTGGCCAGGATCGTGAAGAGGATCAGGTCGAGGATCATTTCGCGAACGCCCCCGACCGTTGTGGCGTCGGCTTCAGTCGGGCGGCGGTAGCCACGACGGCCACGGCCGCCACGAGCGTTCCCCCCGCGAGGACGAGCTTCGTGCCGTCGGCCACCGCCCGCGGCACGCAGAGTTGCCAGACGCACACCCCGACGAGCAGGCCACAACTGATCGGCAGGAAATATTTCAGGCAGGTCAGCATCACTTGATCGATCCGCAGCCGCGGCAGGCTCCATCGCATCCACATCATCACCAGCACCAGCAGCGACCCCTTGCCGATGAAGACGCCGACATCGAATAGGTTGCCGAGGTAGGTGCCGAAGCGGTCGGCGGACTCGAACGGCAACAGGCCGGTGTGCCATCCACCGAGGAATAGCAGTGCCGCCAGCCCGCTGACGGCGAACATGCTGGCGTACTCCGCGAGGAAGAAGTACGACCACCTCATGCCGCTGTACTCGGTGAGGAAGCCGGCCACCAGTTCGCTCTCGGCTTCCGCCAGGTCGAACGGGGCACGCTTACAACTCGCGGTCGCCACGATGAAGAAGATCACGAACGCCAGCATCGTGAACGGGTCATGGAAGACGTACCAGTTCCAGAACCAGCCCTCTTGTTGCCTCGCGATGGTGTTCAGGTTCAACGTGCCGGCGATGCAGATTGGCACCAGCACGCAGAGCGAACGGGGGACTTCGTAACTCACCACCTGGGCCGCCTCGCGGACGCCGCCGAAC
>JBBQCQ010000708.1:0-2541 GCA_038318835.1 Gemmatales bacterium
CAGTTGCGGAAAGTCATCCGGATGACGACGGTAACCCCAACGACCTTCAAGGGCGAGGCGAACTTGTGGGTAATTGTAAGACTCACCGGACGTTTACGTTCTACCGGCCGATGAACAGCGCGGTCCACGCCCACATCAAGAGCATCATGCCGCCCCACCCGCGGCTGGACGCCCCGGTCTTCCTCGGTGGCGGGGCGCGACCAAACGCCCGGTTCCAGTCGCTGTGCGAGCTGGCCGGGATCGAGCCGCGGGCGAACATCGAGACCGGGAAGCCCGAGCCGTGGGAGCTGAAGGATCTCTGTAAGACGTGCGCGACATACTACGACGCTCACGTCCCGGAATCGTCGGTCGAGATCCTCGGGCACTCGGTTGGCGGCATCACCTACCGGCATTACGCCCACCGGGGTCCGCTCGCGTTCAAGGCGATCATGACTCTGCCGCAGCCGACGGCGTTCGCGGCGCTGGCCGGGGGTTCGACGGGGAGTGCCCGTGCTGCCGGAGGCAGTTCACAGACGTCGCGTAACGGCGGACGAGGTGACCGAAGCAGGCACCACGTGGGTGACCACGCTGGGCTTCGTGCTATCCGTGCGATCCGCAGAGTATTATGTATAATAGTGATTACCCTCCACCCGGCCCTTCGCCTCCCGCCTGGGAATTCGGTTCCATGAAGGCCCTCCTTTTCGCGCTGGCTCTCTTTCTCCTGACGCCGCCCACCACTCGCAGCGAGACCGCGCAACCACCCACGCCGGGACAGAAGCCCGGCGTTCCGTTCCGTACATTCCTGAACAACCACTGCCAGGAGTGCCACTCCGGTGAGAAGCCGAAGGGGGACTTCAGCCTAGACAAACTGGCCCCCGACTACGACGACGCGGCCAATCGGGAACGCTGGCTCGCGGTACTGAAGCGCGTGCAGGCGGGCGAGATGCCGCCGAAGGCGAAGCCGCGACCAGCGGAGCAGGACGTCCAGGCGCTCGCCGGGTGGATCGAGGCGAAGGCGGGGGCCGCCCGACTCGCCCACGGCCGCACGGTTCTGCGCCGCCTCAACCGCGTCGAGTACCAGAATACCGTCCGCGACCTGCTCGGCATCGACGTGGACTTTCAGGAGATGCTCCCCGCGGACTCGGCGGCGAACGGCTTCGACAACAGCGGCGAGGCGCTGCACGTCTCCTCGTTCCTGATGGAGAAGTACCTGGAGGCGGCCGACACCGCGCTCGGGCTCGCCATCGCGAACGGCCCGCAGCCGCCGGTGGTCAAGAAGCGGTACAGCCTCAAAGATCAGCACAACGTCAAGACATCGACCGAGAGCGTGTACCGCATTCAGGACGACACGGTCACGCTGTTCAGTTCGTCGGCGTGGAATGCCGTCCACATTTCCCACTTCTACCCGCCGGACCGCGGGCGGTACCGGTTCCGCATCTCCGCCGCCGCGGTGCAGAGTGCCCAGAAGCCGGTCACGTACTGCGTGTCGGTCGCCGGCAAGCGGCCGGCCGGGAAGGGCGGACTGGTCGGCTACTTCGACGCGCCAGCCGACAAGCCGAATGTGGTCGAGTTCGTCGAGTTCATGGAACCCCGGACGACCATCCACATCCTCCCCTACGGGCTGGCGGGCGCGCAGAGCGTTCACAAGATCGGGGCCGACAAGTACGCGGGATCGGGGCTGGCGGTGCAGTTCGTCGAGATCGAAGGGCCGCTGAACGAGACGTGGCCGCCGGAGAGACACCGCCGCCTCTTCGGCGACATGGAGCAGAAGCCCGCGCCGGTCTTCAACAACAGCAAGCGCGTCGAAGTGGTGTCGAACAACCTCGACTCCGATGTCGAGATGATCCTCCGTGACTTCGCCCGCCGGGCCTTTCGCCGCACCGTGACCGACTCGGACGTGAAGCCGTTCGTCGAACTCGTGAAGAAGAAACTGGCCGCGACGCACTCGTTCGAGAAGGCGATTCGCGTCGGCCTCACGGCGATCATGGTGTCGCCCGACTTTCTCTTCCTCCGCGAGAAGCCCGGCAAGCTCGACGACTTCGCGCTGGCGTCGCGGCTGTCGTACTTCCTCTGGAGTACCATGCCCGACGAAGAGTTGCTGACCCTCGCCGGGAAGGGGACGCTCGCGCAACCCGCGGCGCTCCGCGGCCAGGTCGTGCGGATGCTGAAGCACCCGAAGGCGGGCGCGTTCACCGAAAACTTCGTGGGCCAGTGGCTCGGCCTGCGCGAGATCGACGCCACCGAGCCGAGCCACCTGCTCTACTCCGAATTCGACCACATGCTCAAGGTGTCGATGATCCGGGAGGCAGAGCTGTTCTTCGCGGAGGTGCTAAAGGACGACCTGAGCCTGACGAACTTCGTGGCGTCCGATTTCACTATGCTCAACGCGCGGCTGGCGAAGCACTACGGCATCCTCGGGGTGGACGGGTTCGCGTTCCGCAAGGTGACGCTCCCGCCGGGCAGCCACCGCGGCGGCGTGCTGACGATGGCGGGCGTGCTGAAGTTGACCGCCAACGGCACGACCACCTCGCCGGTCACACGCGGGGTGTGGGTGATGGAGCG
>JBBQCQ010000709.1:0-2541 GCA_038318835.1 Gemmatales bacterium
CGACGCTGCCGTTCGATCACCTGCGGCTCGCGCCGATGGACCTGTACAACGCCCTCCGCACGCTCCGCATGAACGGCGACCGCAAGGGCAAACGCCGCGGCGTGCGCTTCGAGTTGGTGCCGGCCCAACAACCGCGGATCGTGCTGGAACCGTGGGAGACGGTCATCCCCACCACGGCCGAGCCGTTCAAGGGGAAGGCCGCCCGCGTCGTCCGGGTGTGGGGCCGGCGGCGACTCATGACGATCAAGCGGCTACTGCCATTCGTCGAGAGCGTGGACGTGTACCTGCTCGGCAACGGCCTACCGAGTTTCTGGGTGTTTCGCGCGGGTGACATCACGCTGACACTCGGTCTCACAGGGTTCACGTCCGCGAACTGGTCGTCGGCCCTCGGCTTCGACTTGCTGCTGCCACGGAGGACGCAGACGACGGAACCGCTGGCGAAGGTCGTGCAGCACCTCGCCGCCGGCGTGTGGGCCGCGACGAAGGAAGAGATCGCGAAGGCGACCGGCGTGAAAGGCTCGGCCCTGCTCGAAACGCTTCAACTCGGCTGTCAGCAGGGGCAGCTCATGTTCGACATCGCCGTCGGCGTTTACCGCCTGCGGCCGGTACTGAACGAGCCAATCGACCTGGTGCGATTGCAGTATCGCAACCAGCGGGAGAAGGTGGCCTTCGACCTACTCACGCGCCGCGACGGGGTGAAGATCGTCAGCGAGAACCGCATCGCCGGGCAGGGGCTGGAACTAACGGGGCAGGTGTCCGTCGAGGAAGACAAGCGCGATTACCGCCCGCAGATGGTGCTGGCCGACGAGGGGCAGGTTCGCAAAGTGACGTGTACTTGCACGCTGTTCCGCACGCAGGGCATCAAGAGCGGGCCGTGCGTTCACCTGATCGCGCTGCGGCTGGCGTTCGCCGACAAGGAGGCGAAGCGGGCGAAGACCGACGACGCTGTGGTCTTCGAGACGCGGGCCTTCACGAAGCGCGACGGCGACCGCGAACAGACGATGCAGCTTTCGCTCGAAAGGCAACGAGTGAAGGTGCGGTGGGGCCTCGCCGGCCAGCCGATGCGGCTGCAATCGCTGAAGTTCAACAGCGAGGCCGACGCCCGGAAGGCATACTTCGCGCGGCTGACGGAGCTGGACGCTCGCGGGTATTTGGACGCGGTGGCGGAGTGATTTGGTCTTTAGACCCGTTCACGGGACTGAAAACTTTAACTTGTGGGACTCATGGCCACTGTTACCACCGACCCCATCGCCCTTTGGCAGAGCATCCTCCAGGCTGGCGGCGTGCGGGCGTACATCGACGCGCAACTGAAAGAGCGAGGCTTCCTCGTCGAACGGCGGGACGCCGACGCGATGAGCGACCGCGAGAAAGATCAGTACAAGAAGGCGCTGAAGCTGGAGGCGGCCGAGAAAAAGAAGCTGAAAAAAGAGGTATGGGCCGCGTACAAGACGGCCCACATCGTCCACCTCGGCGACGGCATCTTCTGGAACGACGAGGCGAAGCCGGACAAGTGGGACACGCCGAACAGCGAGGAACGCGCGGCCGAGAACGAACTGCCGCCGCTCGATTCGCCGAAGCAATTGGCCGAGGTGCTCGGGCTGACCATCCCGCAACTTCGCGGACTGTGCTACCACCGCGATGCAGCCACGAAACTGCACTACCGGCGGTTCACCATCCCGAAGCGTGACGGCACCGCACGAGCGATCTGGGCACCGCTGCCGAAGCTGAAAGCCGCCCAACGATGGATTCTGCACAACATCGTCGAGCGATTGCCGGTCCACGGCTCGGCGCAAGGCTTCCTCGTCGGCCGGTCGATTCTGTCGAACGCCGCGGTTCACACGAACGCGAAGACCATCCTGAAGATGGACGTGACCGACTTCTTCCCGACGGTGACGTGGCGGCGGGTCCGCGGCGTCTTCCGGCGGGCCGGGTACCGCGAGCAAATGTCCACGCTGCTCGCGCTGATCTGCACCGAAGCCCCGCGCGAAGTCGTGCCGCTCGACGGCAAGACGTACTTCGTCTCGCTCGGTGCCCGGTGTCTGCCGCAGGGCGCGCCGACCAGCCCGGCCCTCACGAACGCCCTCTGCCTGCGGCTCGACCGACGGCTGACCGGCCTCGCGGCAAAACTCGGCTGGCGGTACTCGCGGTACGCCGACGACATGACCTTCAGCCTACCGAACGGTCACGCCGGCAAGCCGCAACTCGGCAAACTGCTCGGCTGCGTGAAGCGGGTGGTGACGGCCGAAGGCTTCAAGGTGAAGGC
The DNA here is from genome assembly GCA_038318835.1 of Gemmatales bacterium. Classification (GTDB taxonomy): domain Bacteria; phylum Planctomycetota; class Planctomycetia; order Gemmatales; family Gemmataceae; genus Limnoglobus. Next base: position 2,264 of record JBBQCQ010000709.1, read on the forward strand.
CGAGAAAACGCGCGTCCATCGCAGTGGCGGCCGGCAGAGCGTGACGGGCCTCGTCGTGAATGGCGACGGCCCACCGCGAACGCCCCGCAAGCTCCGCCGCGAACTGCGGGCGGCCCTGCACAACCTGGAGAAGGGCAAGCCGCTCAAGGACGGCGACACGCTCCCACGACTGATGGGCCTCGCCGCCTACGTGTACATGACCGACCCGAAGCGCGGCAAGGAACTGCTGACAAGCTTCCGCCGCTTCGCGACTGGCGAGCTGTGATCGAGATACAGCC
>JBBQCQ010000710.1:0-2538 GCA_038318835.1 Gemmatales bacterium
CTGAACGAGCGGTTTCGGTACTACCGCTACACGCCCGGCCAGAAGTTCGACTGGCACCTCGACGGCCGATTCTGTCGCGACAACGGCGAGATGAGCCAGCTCACGTTTATGATCTATCTGAACGACGGCTGCACCGGCGGGGAGACGCTGTTCAACCTGTCCCGCCCAAGCGGCATCCGTATGGACGACACTGTCCTACGGGTGACGCCGGTGATGGGGAAGGCGTTGATCTTCCGCCATCGCATCCTGCACACTGGGGCGATGGTGCTGGCCGGCACGAAGTACGTTCTGCGGACGGATGTGATGTACCGAGCGGGTTGATAAAACATCTTCATGCTAACTCTACTCTTCGACATCGACGGCACGCTCATCCGCACCGGCGGGGCCGGCAAGCACGCCATGGAAGCCGCCCTTCGCACCGCGTTCGGCGTGACGGAGATTCGCGACGAGGTGCCGTTCAGCGGTCGCACCGATCCCGCCATCGGCCGCGATTTGCTCGCCGTCCACGGGCTGGACCCGACACCGGAAAATTACGACAAGCTCCGTGAAGCGTACTTGAGCCACCTGGGGCCGAGCCTGCTCGCCAATGGCGGCGAAGTGCTGCCCGGCGTGGTGGACCTGCTGAAACGCCTGCACGGCAAGCGGCGGATGGGGCTGCTCACCGGCAACGTGCGGGCCGGGGCGATGCACAAGCTGTCGCACTTCGGCCTGTGGGACTACTTCGCGTTCGGCGGGTTCGGCGACATCCACCACGACCGCGACGATGTCGCCCGGTCGGCGTTGTCCGCGTTGAAGGATCATTCGTCCGACTACCGGCCGGCCGACGTGTGGGTGATCGGCGACACGCCGCTCGATGTGAAGTGCGCGCGGGCCATCGGCGCGAAGGTCGTGGCCGTGGCCACCGGCTGGCACTCGCTCGACGAACTGCACGCGAGCGAACCCGACCTCACGCTCGCTGACCTGAGCGATTTCCAAAAACTGCCCGCGTCCTGGTTCGACTAGCCATGCTCACCGTCCTTGCGGCCGACTTCTTACCTTCGCGGCACGGCTTCCCGTTCCCGAACTGGTTCCCGCCGGGCACGCCGGTGGTGGAACTGTCCACGCCGTTCGGCGTCATCCCGGTCGGCAGCGCGAACGGCGGCCTGTGCGGCGGCATGGTCTTCACCGCCCTCGATCTGTACCGCCACGGCCAACCGCCGCCGCCCGAACCGACGCCGCCGATCGTCCGCCATCTCGGCCGTCGGCTCGTCGATAGTTTCAACCTGCCGTTCGGTTTCATGAAGTACTACGACTGGCAGCGTCGGCCGTTCGCCGACCGCTTCTTCGCGGGCATGCTCGTGCAGCAGGGGGTGGCCTCGCTAACCATCGGCAACGAGTGGCCGCGAGTGCGGGCGATGCTGGACGCCGGCCAACTCGCCCCACTGGGGCTGGTGAACGTGCATTCACTGGACCCACGGCAGATGGGCCGCAACCATCAGGTGCTAGCCTACGGCTACGCCGTCGACGCCGACAACCTGACGTTGCGGGTATACGACCCGAACTATCCCGGCGACGACGGCGTGACGCTGTCGCTGAACCTAACCGCCGGCGGCCCTGTCACCCACGGTATCGAGGGGCCGAGCGTGCGGGGGTTCTTCCTCACCGAGTACCGGATGGCGGAACCGATGCCGGTGGCGACGTGACCTTCAGCAGCCAGATTTCGCCGAAGGGTTCGAGTTGCTCCAATTCGATCTCGTGGCGCTTGATGAGTTCCAGGATGGCCAGGAACAGGCCGATGAGCTTGGACTTCGAGTACGGCGGCGTGAACACCTCGCGGAAGTTCACCCGCCCGGCCGCCTTCACCTGCTCGGCCACGCGGCGTTCGTATACCTCCTGCGGCGTGTCGTCGATGGTGATCGTCTTCGGCTGAAGCCCCTGCGTCTCGCGCATGAGCCGGGCGAAGGCGCTCACCAGGTCCCAGAGTTCGACTGGCCGCACCGGCGGGGCGGTGTCCGGCACCACCTCCAGCGGCGGCACGCGGGGCAGGCGGGTGTTGTGCGTCTCGGCCCGCTGTTCGAGGGCGGCGGCTGCGTCCTTGTACTTGCGGTACTCGAGCAGTTGCTTGACGAGTTGCCGCCGCGGGTCAGGAGCCTCGCCGGCCTCGGCCGCCGCCTCGCTCGGCAAGAGGCCGCGGACCTTGATCTCCATGAGCGTGGCGGCCATCACGAGGAAGTCGCCGACGAGTTCCACGTCCAGTTGTTGCACGACCCGCACGTAATCGAGGAACTGCTCGGCAATGGTCGCGATGGGAATATCGTGAACGTCCACCTCGTTGCGCCGAACGAGGTAGAGCAACAGGTCGAGCGGCCCGTGGAAGGTTTGGAGGGTGACGTTGTAGCTCATCCGGTCAGGGTAGTGAGTAGTGGGTAGTACATAGTGGGTAGAGAAGAGTAAGAAGTGAACACGGGACCAAAGCCGGTCCGCTGCTTCTCACTCTTTTCTTGTCTACCCACTACCCACTACCCACTACCCACTTTCTCATTCCGCGTCCACGCCGAT
>JBBQCQ010000711.1:0-2525 GCA_038318835.1 Gemmatales bacterium
CCGCTGGACGAAGTCGCGGCGGCCACACCACGGCGAGGGCTGTTCGTCGTCTTCTCCGACCTGCTCGTTCCCATTGACGCCGTGCGAACGTCCGTCGGCAACCTTCGCGCGGCTGGGCACGAAGTCGTGATCGTCCGCGTCCTCGACCCAGAAGAAGAGAAGTTCACGTTCGCGACAGCGGCGATGTTCCAGGACGCCGAGACAGGGCGGGAACTGTTCGTCGATCCTCGCACGGCCGCCCGCGACTACCGGGAGCGATTCGCGGCACACGCCGCGGCTGTTCGTGAAGTCTGCGTCAGCGTCGGAGCCGAATATGAATCGGTCACGACCGAGCAACCGCTGGAACGGGTGCTGTTCGACCTGCTGCAAGCCCGTGCGCGACGGGGCAAGGGGGGCCGCCGATGAGCTTCCTCGCGCCGCTCTACGCCCTCGGCCTGCTCGCCATCGCGGCCCCGATCTGGTTCCACCTCATTCGGCGTCGGCCGAAGGGGCAGGTGCCGTTCAGTTCGCTCTTGTTTCTGACCGCGTCGCCGCCGCCGCCGGCCCAGAAACGCCGGCTCGATCAACTGATATTGTTGCTCCTTCGCATCGCGGCTCTTGTGTTGCTCGGCTTCGCGTTCATGCGGCCGTTCTTGCGATCCGAAGCGGCTGCCGACGCCGGCGGGGCCGGGCAGCGGGTGCTAATCCTCCTCGATACGAGTGCCAGCCTCCGCCGCGGCGACCTGTGGGCGAAGGCGGTCGCGCAAGCCGACGACGCAATTGCGAAGGTGGGGCCGGCCGACCGCGTCGGCGTGTGGGCGTTCGACAATACTGTGCGTCCGGTGCTGAGCTTCGACGAGTAGGCCCACCTCGACGCCGGACAGGTGTCGGCCGTGGCCCTGCAGCGCGTGAACGAGTTGAAGCCGACCTGGGGCGGCACCGAACTCGGCCCAGCCCTCATCGACGCCGTGGCCGCGATCCTGAGCGCAGACACGGCCGGCGGGGGGAAAGCGGGCCGGATCGTGCTCGTGAGCGACCTACCGCAAGGGGCGAAGCTGACCGGCCTGAACGCCTTCGAGTGGCCGGCCGACGTGGAACTGGAATTGCGGACCGTCACCGACGGCGGCGGCAACGCGGGGTTGGACCTGCTACCCGACCGCGTCGATTCGGACAAGGCCGAACTCCGCGTGCGGGTGGTCAACGACGCCGGCTCGCGTCAGGAACGCTTCCGCGTCGGCGACACGGAGGTGTACGTGCCGCCGGGCGAAAGCCGCGTGGCGAAGTTGCCGCGACCGGCCGCCGGTCAGACGATTCGCCTGACCGGCGACGCCCATGACTTCGACAACACGATCCACTTCGCCATGCCGCCGCGTGAAGAGATGCGCGTGTACTTCGAGGGCCCCGATGCGGCTGATGACCCGTCCGGTTTGCGGTACTTCCTCGACCGCACCTGGAGCGACACCGCCGAGCGAACCGTGCGCGTGCAGGCGGTGCGGCTGGACGAACCGCTCGTGGCCACTGACGTGCGACCGTCGCCACTGGTCGTGGTTCACGGCGATGCGTCGGCCGAAGTGACCCGGGTGCTGCAAGAATACCTTCGCGATGGCGGCACGGTGCTGAGCGTGCTGACGCAAGCCGGCCCGGCAAAGACGCTGACCGAACTGGCCGGGGTGCCGCTCGACGTTTCCGAGGCGAAGGCCGAACGGTATGCGATGCTCCAGGGAATCGCGTTCGACCACCCGCTGTTCGCGCCGCTCGCCGGGCCGCAGTTCGGCGATTTCACGAAGGTGCATTTCTGGAAGCACCGCCGATTGGCCGAGCCGCAACTGTTCAGCGGCCGCGTCCTCACCCGCTTCGACGATGGCGACGCGGCCGTGTGGGAGAAGGCCATCGGCAAGGGTCGGCTCGTGGTCTTCGCGAGCGGCTGGCAACCGGCCGATGGACAACTCGCCCGCTCGACGAAGTTCGTACCGCTCATGACCGCACTCCTCGAACTCCGCACCGGCCGGCCGACGACGAGCGTGAATGCCCGCGTTGGCGACCGTGTGCCGGTCCCGGCGGGAACCACGGCCGTGCGCAAGCCGGATGGTTCGTCGGTGCCCGCAAGCGGGACGTTTTCCGGCACCGACGAACCCGGTGTGTATGCTTTCGAGACGCCGACGGGTTCGCGGCCGTTCGCGGTCAACCTCGACCCGGCCGAAAGCCTGACGGCTCCGCTGCCGGTCGAAACGCTGGAACAGTTCGGGTGCCGAATTGCCAAGCCCGACGACGCCGACCGCCGAGAGGCGTTCGAGCGGCAGCAGCGGGATCTGGAACTGGAACGCTCACAGTCGATCTGGCGCGGGTTGATTCTCGCGGCCGTGTTCGTGCTCATTTTTGAAACGGCCCTGGCGGGCTGGCGGGGTCGCTCGGCCTCGCGGGAAGGGGTGGCAACGTGAACGCAAGCGTGGAACTCCGGCAACAGCTCGATCTCGTCGGCGATCGATTCCGGCAACTCTGGCTCGTGGGCGGCCTCGCCGTCTGCTGGGCGGCCTTCGCGGTTGCGG
>JBBQCQ010000712.1:0-2523 GCA_038318835.1 Gemmatales bacterium
CGCGGACGGCCGTGTGGTCGCCACCGCCAAGCCGCGGGAGGAGGGCAACCGCTTCGTCGCCGAGATCGAAACGGCTCCCCCGCCGGACGCGGCTTGGCTCGCCGCCCGCTGTGTGGGCGGAACTTCGCCGTTGATTCCGACGGCCGTGAACTTCGCCCACTCGTCGCCGGTGTTCCGAGGGGCCGTTCGTCGAGACCCTGCTGCGGTGGAGTTTCTAAAATCCTGCCTCCTTTCCGTCCGCGACTGGGCCGAGATCACCGGCGGATACCTCGAACCAAAATGGCGGACGCAGTTGATTGAAAACTGCGAGGCGGCAGAGAGATCGCTTTCGTAGGGTGGTGCCGAGTCTTCGAGGCCCACCGGATTGATCCCCTCCCCCCGCCGAGTCGTGGGAGAGGGAGGAAAAGTCGCGGTGGGCTTCGTCGCGGACTCCTCGGCACCACCCTACTTGATCTCCTCGAACGTCAGGTTCAAGATCGGGTACTTCTGCCAGTCGCGGTAGTCGAAGTGCCACCACTCGGCCTCGTAGACGGTGAAGCCTTCCGCCTCCATCGTTCGCCGCAACAGGTCGCGGAAGTACCTCTGGCGTGAGGTGCCGCCGGGGTAGTCAGGGTACGCCCGGTCCGAGAACTCGTCGAAGCCGCTGACCACCTCGACCGGCTTGCCGGTCTTGAGGTCGTACAGGCCCAGATCGACGGCACAGCCGCGATTGTGGCGGGAACCCTTCGCCGGGTCCGCGACGAAGTCGTGGAACTTGTCCGGCGTCGCGTCCCAGAACATCTTCGTCACGTACCACGGGCGGTAGGCGTCGTAGACGTGCAGGCCGTAGCCGGTCGGGGCGAGCTTCTTGTGCGCCCGGCCCAACGCCTCGGCCGCGGGCTTCTGCATAAACGCCTTCGCGCTCGTGTAGAACGGGGCACTGAGAAAGTTATTGTCGGTCGCGTAGCGGATGTCGAAGGTGATCGTCTTGTCGATGGTGGCCAGGTCCACCAAATCTGGCTTCCGCTCGCGGTCTTCCTTCGGCGGCGTGGCCGCGAGAGCGTCTTTCCGCAACACGGCGAGCGGCTTCAGCGGTTTGATGCGAAACGTCTCGCCATTCTCGCCGTCGATCTTGCGACGGTCGAACACGACCTTCGCGGCCTCCACCTTAGTCGCCCGGCCGGTCTTCTCGCGGGTGAAGATCAGCTTCTCGCCGTGGTACAGGCCGAAGTCGGGGAAGGCGAAGAGGTCGGCCGTCTCTTCCGTCAGCGGATAGAGGAACACCCACTCGATCAGGGCGTAGAGCTTGCCGTGGCGTTCGAGGATGAACAGCGTGTTGTGGTCCCAGCCGTACTCGCCGATGAGGCCGAGCCACTTCGCTGGTGGCGTAGCCGGTGGGCCGGCGGCGGGTTGCTTCTCGTAGACGCGGTCGCCGACTTTGAGCTTGTCGCCGTCGCGCTCGACGGCCGGCCCCCACGACAGGGCGTCGTCGGCCATCAGGTTCTTTTCCGTGGCCCGCAGTTCGGTGCGGAAGCCGCCGCGGTTCGGTGTCACGAACAGGCGGCCGGCCGATTCGCTCAGATCGAGTGAACGCTCGCCGCTGATGTAGTGCCCAGCCAGTTCCAGGGCCTCACCCGGCGGGAGAGGTTGCGTCTCGACGATCTTCGGCAGTCCCTTCCCTTGCTTCGCCGCGAGCATCAGCCGTAGGCCATCGTCGGCGATGCGCGTCACGACGGGGTTCGTCACGTCGCGCGATGACACCACGATGACGGCCAGCCTCTCGCTCGGCAGGGCGGCGAGTTCGGTCGCGAAGCCGTAGATAGCGCCGCCGTGACCGATGCGTTTCTTGCCTTCCAGTTCACTGAGCGCGAAGCCGATGCCGAAGCCTTCCTTTGCGTCCGCGGGTGCGAACTGCGGCTTCAGCATCGCGGCCAGCGTCTCGGGCTTTAGCACCGGTCCGCCGCCGGCGAAGAGGCACGACGCGAACTTCGCCAGATCGGTCACGGTCGAGTACATGCACCCGGCCGGGGCCATGCCCAGCTCGAACGTCGGGGCCGGGAACTCGCGGCCGTGGTAAGTCCACATCACCGCGTCGGCGAGGTTCTTCTTCACGCTCGGCGTCGGCGTGAACGAACTATTCGCCATGCCGAGCGGCTTCAACACCTTCGCTTCGACGGCCTTCTCGAACGCCTCGCCGAGCACCTGCTGCACGACCAGGCCAACGACGCCGATGGCCGCGTTCGAGTACTTGATCTTCGTGCCGGGGTCGTAGACGAGCGGGATGCCGTTGAGGCTGGCGACCGTCTGCGCGAGCGTCGGGCCGGTCGGGTCGAAGTAGTTGCCGACGGGCGGCTCGCGGATCAGGCCGGAGCGGTGCGACATGAGCATTCGCAGCGTAATCGGCTTTTGCTCGGCCTTCACCGCCGGCTGGAAGTCGGGCAGATACTTCGTCACCGGGGCGTCGAGATCGAGCTGCCCTCTCTCAACGAGTTGCATCACGGCCACGTCCGTGAACAACTTCGACACCGACCCGACGCGGTACAC
>JBBQCQ010000713.1:0-2519 GCA_038318835.1 Gemmatales bacterium
CCCGCCGTTGTTTTGTGTTGCGGGCTGGTGGGTGCGGGGGGGGCCCCCCCCCCCCCGCTCGCCAAGAACTTCGCCCAACTCCGCCGGCGTTCGCACCAGGAACGTCGGCTGGCCCTTCGCCAACAACTCCTCGGTGTGGAAGCCCCATGTCACCGCGGCCGCCGTCACTCTCGCCCGGTGGGCTGCTTCCAGGTCGCGGAGTTCGTCGCCGACGTAGAGCAACTCATCACGCGGGATGCCGTGTTGCCGCAAGATTCGCCGCAAGGCTTTCGCCTTGCCGAACAGCCGCGGGTAGCCGACGACGAACGCGAACCGATCCTCGACGCCGTTCGCCCGCAGACATGTGCGGATGACATCCTCGCGATTCGACGACAAGATGCCGAGCCGACACCCACGGGCCGCGAGTTCTGCCAGCACCTCCGGCACGCCGGCGAACAGTTTCAGTTCGCCCGCCTCCTTCGCGGCCTCGGCCTGGAACGCCCGAAGCACTCGCGGCAGCTTCCAGAAGTTCACGCCGAGATGTTGGAAGAGTTCCCGCGTCGGCATCGTGCGGGCGGTCGCCAGGTCCAGCGAGTGGTTCAGCCCATACGCCGGCGCGACGCGGCGGTAGGCCGCGATAAGGCTGGCCAGCGAGTCGGCCAGCGTGCCGTCAAAGTCGAAAACGATCGTGCGGAACTTCATGGGGTAAGCCTCCGGCCGGTGGGCGTAGTTTTCGTTTTTCGGCCTCGAAGGCCCGACCGTGGTCGTGTACACTCTGTTCACCCGCCTTGATCCCCTTTTCCGAGAGGCTCTCTCCATGGCCCCACTCACGCGTCGCACCTTTCTACAAACCTCGGCCGCCGCCGGGGCGTTCACGCTCGCCAGCAGCTACGGCCGCACAGCCGGGTCGGGCGAAAAGCTCAACGTCGGCCTCATCGGGGCCGGCGGCCGCGGTACGTCGATTATTCGCGAAGTCCTGAAGAACACGCACAACGTCGTGGCCGTGTGCGACGTGGCCGGGTTCCGCCGGGAGAAGTTTAGCAAGTTGGTCACCGACGCGGGCCAGGAAGCCCCGACGGCGTACACCGACCACCGTGCCCTGCTCGACCACAAGAACCTCGACGCGGTCGTGATCGCCGCCCCCGACCACCACCACCGCGACCTGCTCATCGCGGCCATGAAGGCCGACAAGGATACCTATGTTGAGAAGCCGTTGACGAAGTCGATCGACGAAGGCAAGGAGATGATCGAGGCCGTGCGGGCGACAAAGCGGATCGTGCAGGTCGGCAACCAGCGGCACAGCGGCCCGCACTGGAAGGCGGCCCGCGACGTGGTGCAGTCTAACGACTTCGGCGACATCGTCTGGGTGAAGGTGTGGGACTGCCGCAACTGGGTGAAGAAAGACCCGTTCGCCCCGCCGAAGGACTTCACCAAGGACGTGCAGAAGACCATCGATTGGGACGCCTTCCTGGGCAAGGCTCCGAAGCGGGACTTCAACGCCACCCGGTACTTCTCGTGGCGGTGGTACTGGGACTACGCCGGCGGCCTGATGACGGACATCGGCGCGCATCAACTCGACATCGTCCAGTGGCTCGGCGGCGTGGACGCCCCCAAGAGCGTCGTGGCCAACGGCGGCAACTACTACTTCAAGCAATGGGAGACGCCCGACGTGGTTCACGGCGTCTGGGACTACGGCAAGTTCGCTGCCACCTTCTCGGTCGAGTTCATCAACGGGGCCGACGGCGTCGGCTGTGCCTTCTACGGCACGAAGCAAACGCTGATCGCCGACGCGGACAAGGAAATCCGCGTGTACAACACGATTGACAAGATCACAGAGTTGGACAAGCCGATTCACACGTGGGCGTCGAAGAACGAGACCGACCTGCACGTGAAGAACTGGCTGGACTGTTGCGTGAGCCGCAAGGAGCCGAACAGCCCGATCGAGTTGGGCCACCGCGTGATCACGGCCGCCCACTTGGCGAACTTGTCGTACCGCACCGGCAAAAAGGTGTACTGGGACGCCGAGCGCGAGCAGGTGATCGGCGGGTAGTCGCGGCCCCCACCCGTCGAAGCGACGGGTGGGCTTTATGGTCTTAGATTGTGGGCGAAAGCCCACTCGTCGCTTCGACGGGTGGGCCGTCCGGGCGGCAACCATCATGTCTGACGAAGACGCATTCCTGGCAGCCCTAATCGCGAACCCAGCCGACGATGTGTGTCGGCTGGTATACGCCGACTGGCTGGAGGAACGCGAACAGTTCGAGAAGGCGAGTTACCTGTGGCTGGTGTGCCGAGCCGTCGAAGTGATTGGCACGTCGGACGAGTCGGGCTTGATCGGCCATGTGCTAACCGCATCCGAATCGCTACCGTGGGAGTGGCGGAACGCCACGGCGGGGCGGTTCGGCCTGGTTTTGAAGGGGTACGACCTCGCGAACAAGATTCTCGTCGTCAAAGCTCTCTACGATTTGGATGGAGGCGGATTGGCCCGGGCGGTCGAGCGAGCGGAATTCCTCCCGAACCGATTGTATGCTTGGTCCACGCTT
>JBBQCQ010000714.1:0-2506 GCA_038318835.1 Gemmatales bacterium
ACCACGATCAGGTTTTTTTCGAGGTTGCTCTGCGGGCTGTTCGTGATGAATGCCAGGGCCAGCCGCCGGCCGTCGGGCGAAAGGGCCATGCGGTCGAGCGGCCCGCGAATCGGGAATTCCCACACGGGCTTGTTCGTGACGAGCGAGAAGACCTCGACGTACCGCGCATCGGTGACGGGGTCGTACCCCTCGGTGGCGGCCGTGCGGCCGTCGGCCGAAACGACCGCGACGGTGCCAGCCCCGCGATCCTTGAACCGACTGCGGAGGAGTTTGGTCGTGTGCGTTTTCAGATCGAATCGCGTCAAGCCTTCGGGGTGCGCGATCACGGCGATCCGGCCATCGGCCGATAGATCGGCCAGCGACCTGCTGGAACTGCCGCTCGGTTCGTGTTTGAGGACGGCCGGTTCCTCGCCGGTCAGTCCGGTCGTCAGAAACTCGTTCTCGCGCGTACTCAGGAAGCGTCGCCGGTCGGCGGACAGGCCAACGGCTCCGTCCCCCTGCGGCGGTTGCAGCAGGTGCGTTGCCGGCTTGCGGTCCTTCCACATGGCCCAGCCGTTCCACCCTGGCAGCCGAGCGACGAGCGAACCATCGGGGTCGAATCGCAACTGGTCCGGCAAGCCCGGCAGGTCGGCGGCCGATGCCGACACCGTCGGCAGGCCGGTCGCGGGCACGTCGTAGACCAAGACCGTGTCCTGAATCACGACCGAGAGTCGTTTGCCGTCCGGCGACAGAACCGCCTTGTCCGGGTTCTGGAAGGGGAACTCACCCGCCCGCTTCCCGTCGGCCGTCCAGACGGAAATCGTGTCTTCGGTGCCGACGACGAACAGGCGGCCGTCGGGGTGGAAGGCGAGCGGTTTGCGGTGCTTGCCTACGCGGTGTAGCACCTTGCCCGTCTCGGCGTCCCACACATGGACCCAATCCCGCCCTGTGGTTCCCGCCACACGTTTGCCGTCCGGCGATGCGGTCGGGCTGGCGAACCCGGCCGTTTCGCTCTGCTCGGCCGTCGGGCTTTCGAGCTTTAGCAACAGCTTCCCGTTGCGCACGTCGTGCAGGGCCGGGCGGCCATCCGAACCGAGGACGACAATTTTCGCGTCGTCGGCCAGGAACTTCGGACAGACTTCGACTCGGGCATCGCGGTTGAGCGACCACCGTTGTTCGCCGGTCTTGGTGTCGTAAACGGCGACTGACCGATCGCGAGTCACCACGACGGCCGTGGCACGAACATCGAAGTCGGCCTCGTTCACATCGGCGACATCGATAGGATCGTCCGCGGCCACTTTGCCGGTAGCGGGATCGAACCGCATCACGAAGAACGAATTCTTGTCGCCGACGCTGCGACTATGCAGGAGGACGAGCGTTCCGTCGTCGAGCAACCGGCCGCACTTGATGGTGCGCACGGGGTACTCGTGGTGGTGCACCGTCTTGCCGGTCTTCGGGTCGAACCACCACAGGTCGTCACGGCCGGCGGCGACGATGAGCCGTTTGCCGTTCGGCGAGAACTGGAGGCCGTTGGCGTAGTCGGCCCGCGTCCGCATTCGCGGCGAGCCGAGCCGGGCGAATGCCCCCGGCGGCAGCGGCCGGCCGGTGCCGAAGGGTTCAGGTGTACTCAACTCCGAGATTTCTAGGATGACGTCGCCTGTCTGGGCCGATGCGAGCGGGACGAAGACACTCAGCCAGACCCACGCCGTGAAGACACGAACCATCGGTCGCCCTCCCTGGGACGACTGTTATTAGACACCACCCGGCCGGCGAACGCGAGGGGAAGTCAGTCGAGTTGGAACCACTCCGACGCCGACGCCTCGGCCTTCGAGTAATGGTCGTCGTGGTCGATCGGCTGGAAGTCGACGCCGTGGGTGGCCAGGTCGGCGACCAGGGCGTTCGCCACATTCGGCTGAATCATGTACTGCCGCGACACGCGGCCGCCTTCGGCCTCGAACTCGACGGCCTCGGAGTAGACGCCCTCGTAGTCGTCCGGCCGGTTGCGGAGGATATGCGTCCAGAAGGCGTACAGTCGCGACTTGAACGCCGATTCGGTTTCCCCCTCGCGGCCGAGGAGCGTCAGGCAGAGGTAGTGGTCGTGCATCGGGTCGTTATACGGGGGACGAAGAGCGAAAACGGAACGCGGACCACGCAGAATCGGAACGCCGGATCAAAGGCAGGATAAAACCAAATCCGATTTTTGGTCCGATCCGGCTTTCAAATTCCCGTGTGCTCCGCGTTCCGTTTTCGGTTTCACTCGACTGGTTCCGGCCTCTCACAGATGGTACGCTGATACCATTCACCCGTTGGAGTCGCGCGATGGCACACGTTCCCCTCTTTCGATCTCGCCGCGAGTTCCTCCAGAACGCGGGCGGCGGATTCGGTGCCCTCGCCCTGTCCGCGATGCTGGCCGAGGCCGCCGAGAAGACCCCTGACAAGGTTCCCGGACCTGTCAGCGGAACTTCTCGCGGTCCGGGGGACCCGCTCGCGGCGAAGAAGCCGCACTTCCCCGCGAAGGCGAAGTCGG
>JBBQCQ010000715.1:0-2499 GCA_038318835.1 Gemmatales bacterium
CGGCGGGCAACTCACCATCCCGTGTACCGGCACGGCCATCCTCGGCATGGAACTGTGCGGCAAGGAGTACCACCGTTCCCCCGAAGTGCTGAAGGCCGGCAAGCTCATCCTGAACACGAACCTGAACCCGTCGCAGGCGCACTTCTTCTACGGCATCTACTACACGTCGCAGGGCATGTTCCAGCTTGGCGGGGCCGAGTGGAAGGCGTACCGGCCGAAGCTGCACGACCTCCTCTTGCGGCAGAACCCGCCGCGGGCTGACGGTTCGTGGCAAGCCGGCGGAGCCGGTGCCCACGACGACCAACGCTTCGGGCCAAGTTACTGCACGTCGATGGCGATTCTGGCCCTCACGGTCGAGTATCGCTACCTGCCCATCTATCAGCGGTTCGAGGAACCGATCGAAGTGAACGATCCGTGATCGCCGCAGACCCGCTCCGTCGATAGATCAATTTCGTCCCACCCTTTCCCAGGATGATTCCACAATGCGATTCCTCTCCTTGCTGTTGTTCGCCGCGTTCGCGCTGCCGTTGTCCGCCGCCGACAAGGACGCGGCCACCCCGTTGAAGAAGGGCGAGCGGATCGTCTTCCTCGGCGACTCCATCACCCAGGGTGGCGTCAGCCCGAAGGGGTACGTCACGGTCATCAAGAAAACCCTGGCCGAGAAGCATAAGGACCTCGGCATCGAGGTGATCGGCGCGGGGATCAGCGGCAACAAGGTGCCCGACCTACAGAAGCGGTTGGAGAAGGACGTGCTGGCGAAGAAGCCGACACTCGTGGTCATCTACATCGGCATCAACGACGTGTGGCACGGCGAGAAGGACCCGGCCCGTGGCACGTCGAAGGAGAAGTTCGAGAGCGGCCTGAAGGAGATCATCGGCAAGATCAAGGACGCCGGTGCCCGCGTGGTGGTGTGTACGCCGAGCGTGATCGGCGAGAAGAAGGCCGGCGCGAACAGCCTCGACAAGCAACTCGACGAATACTCCGAAGTCAGTCGCAAAGTGGCGAAGGAAACCGGCAGCACGCTCTGCGATCTGCGGAAGGCCTTCGCAGACCATCTGGAGAAGGCGAACAAGGACGACAAGGAGAAGGGCGTCCTGACCGGCGACCGCGTCCACCTGAACGAGGCCGGCAACAAGTTCGTCGCCGAAACGATCCTGGCGACGATCGACCAGTGACGGTGCTAGGAGCGATCGGGAGCCGACGACGCAAGTAGTCGGGGGTAGGTGGTGTCGGTGTTTACCCGACGACTTGCGTCGTCGGCTCTTAAATCGGAATCCTCAGCCCACCACCAGGTTCACCATCTGCGGCGGTTTCGCGATCACCTTCTTGATCGTCTTGCCCGCTATCGCCTCGATCACCTTCGGGTCGGCACGGGCGGCCGCTTCCAGGCCCGCCGCGTCGATCTCGGCTGGCACCGTAAGCACTGCTTTCAGTTTGCCGTTTACCTGCACCGGAATCTCGATGGTGTCGGCCTTCGTCAACGCCGGGTCGTGCTTCGGCCACGGCTCGTAGGCGAGCGTCGTCGAGTGGCCGAGCGCCGCCCACAGTTCCTCCGCGACGTGCGGGGCATACGGGGCGAGCAGCAGGACGAACGGCTCCATCACCGTCTTCGGCCGCACGTCTTGCTTGGTGAAGTAGTTCGTGAACTCCATCATCGTCGCGATGGCCGTATTGAAGCTCAGGCGTTCCGTGTCCTCGCCGACCTTCTGGATCGTGCGGTGCAGCGTCCGCAGCGCGTCCTTGTCGGCCGGCACGTCCTTCACACTCGGGTGCAGTTTCACCGTGTCGGCCGCGTCGTCGGTCAGCATCCGCCACACGCGGCCGAGGACGCGGTACACGCCCTCGACGCCCTTCGTGCTCCACGGCTTGACCGCTTCCAGCGGCCCCATGAACATCTCGAACAGCCGCAGGCTGTCGGCCCCGTAATCGCGGATCACGTCATCGGGATTAATGACGTTACCGCGCGACTTGGACATCTTCTCGGATCTCGCAGTCACCTCGATTTGGGGGTCTTGCTTCCAGTAATACTTCTTCCCTCGTACTTCAACTTCGTCCGGGCTGAGCCGCTTCATCGCGACTCCCAGCGGATATGCTTCGGGATTGTCCTCTACCTCATTCGCCGAAATCGGGATCAGTGGACCATCTTCATCATCTCCCTCGGGCACTTGATACAGGTCGAACTGTATTTCCCCCAAGATCATCCCCTGGTTCACGAGCCGCTGGAACGGCTCGGGGCAGTACACGTAGCCGCGGTCGAACAGCACCTTGTGCCAGAACCGCGAGTACAGCAGGTGCAGAACGGCGTGTTCGGCCCCGCCGATGTACAGGTCCACCGGCAGCCAGTGCTTGAGCTTCGCCGGGTCGGCGAAGGCGTGCGGGTTCTTCGGGTCGATGAACCGCAGGAAGTACCAGCACGACCCGGCCCACTGCGGCATCGTGTTCGTCTCGCGACGGTACGTTTTGCCGTCGAGCGTGACAGTCAGCCAGTCGGTCGCCTTC
>JBBQCQ010000716.1:0-2479 GCA_038318835.1 Gemmatales bacterium
GACAACCGCACACGTTCCGGGCCGCCCATCGGGCGGCCCGTGTCTTTTCCCTCATAGGGTTTTCACGTCTCGAACGGCCCCGCTCGCCGTTTAATAGAGAGTGTCAAGCCGGCCACCCCATCCTCTCCAGGGTCATCCTCATGCGTCCTTTCTGGAAATACCTCCCGGTCGCGCTCCTCGGCGCGAGTCTCAGTTTAGCACCAGCCGCGAACGGCCAATCGCCGCGGGGCCAACGCCCCGGTAGCGACCAGCCTCCCGCAGGCGGCAATCGGCCCGCGACCGAGCAACCCCGCGAACGAGGCGGCGACCGCCGCGACGACCGCAAGAGCAGTTCCGAGGTGGAGGCCTGGGTCAAGACCCTGGCCGAGAAGATCACCGACCCGCACGACACGATTCGCGACAGTGCACGGGCCGCGATGGTGGCCGTCGGCCCGCCGGCGTTGCCGATGCTGCGTAAGCTGATGGAAGGCGAGAATGACGCCAAGGCGACGGCTGCGAAGAAGCTCATCGCCGCCATCGAGCATGGCGGCAACCGACCCGGCGAGGGTGCTCGACCGCAAGGGCCGTTCCCACCAATGGCCGGTCGCGGCTTCGGGGGCTTCGGCAACTTCGGCAGCGACCGCCGGCCTGATGCGGGGCCGCGAGACGGGGACCGCCGACCCGAGGGTGGCGACCGCCGACCCGAAGGCGAGCGGAAGCCGGGCGAAGACAAGCCGCGTGAGGGTGGCGAACGCCCCAGCGAACGTCCGAGGCCCGACCGCAACTGAGCCACGAGCGAGAAGACTTACCCGACGCCCCGACCGATCGGCCGGGGCGTTGTTGTTTTCCGCCGCCGGGTTGGGGAATTCCGTCGGGCACGACAAATGCTGACGAAATTGGGCGAATAACTTTGCGAGTCCATTCAGTGCGGGCGGATATAATTTCTTATGACTCCCCGAACATTCTCCCACCCGAAAGGCTGACTGATATGCGAACCGCGAACCCGGCCCTGAATGACCGTGCGTTCTACGAAGAATCCCGGTCGAGGGATCGTTCTAACGTGATGACCGTGAATGGGGCCGTCGCAAAGACGGGCATCTTGACCGCCCTCCTGCTGGCGGCGGCCGGTGTGGCCTGGCATCTCATCTTCCCGATGGGTGTTCAAGCTGGCGGCACGACCGTCGTGAACAAGGACTACGCCATCGGCTTCCTGGCCGGCGGCATGATCGGTGGGTTTATCGCCTCGTTGGTCATCGTGTTCCGCCCGCGGAGTTCGCCGATTGTAGCTCCGATCTACGCCGTGTGCGAAGGGCTGTTCCTGGGTGCGTTGTCCGGCCTCATGTCCGGCCAATATCAAGGGATCGTGCTCCAAGCTGGTCTGCTGACCATCGGCGTGCTGGCCGTGATGCTCCTCGCGTACTCGTCCGGGTTAGTGCGAGCGACCGAAAAGTTCCGCATGGGCGTGATCGCCGCAACCGGGGCCGTGTGCATGATCTACCTGGCGACAATGGTCCTCGGCTTGTTCGGCGTGGCCGTGCCGTACATCCACTCGGCCGGCCCCATCGGCATCGGCTTCTCGCTCGTGGTGGTGGTGATCGCCGCCCTGAATCTCGTGCTCGACTTCGACGTGATCGAACGGGGTGCTCAGGCAGCGGCCCCGAAGTACATGGAGTGGTACGGCGCATTCGGCCTACTCGTGACGCTGGTCTGGCTGTACATCGAAATCCTGCGGCTCCTCTCGAAGCTCAGGAGCAGCGACTAACCGCGAGGCAAAATGGGAGCGGGCGGCGGGTGATCCCGCCGCCCGTTTTCGTTTCACTCGAAGAGCCGAGCCACCGGCCTCGAGAAACCGGGGAGGGCTGGTTCGCCTTTCAGCGTCTGTCGCACATTGACGAGTGTCGGCTCTTCGTTCGGCCGATGGATGGTCGCGGTTCGCCGGTGGGTGTCGATGATCCAAACCAGTTGCACGCCGGCCGCGAGATAGGCATCGAGTTTTCGTTCAAATCGTCCCACATCGTACTCGGCGAAAGAATCTCGACGATCAAAGTCGGCACGCCGCGAATGATGGTGTGCTCGTCGGTCTGCTGGACCATCACTTCCGGGGGCACATAGGCGACATCGACTCCGAAGCCTGTCCCGTCGGCGAATTGCACGGCGGCTTCCCCACAGACGACATCTCAGCGAGGAGTGTTCCGCTGAAGCTACCACGTATAGAGTTCGCCAGTCAAGCGTGCCATCGTGATCGAATGAAACCGATCCCGCCGGGTCATCTCGTCCTCCCGTGATCCTTCCTCCCGCAACTCGCCGTTGATGATCCACCGCCGCTTGCCACCGTCGCCATGCGGATTCCCTCGTTCTGGTGTCGCTCAAATTGTACACGATTCCCGGCGAAGAGCGTATGATGAGAGGAATCCATCGATTGCGGGTTGACCCTCCGCCGCACACCAACAAGGGAGCCGAACCATGCCGGCCGTCATCGACGACATCTCGACCGAAATCC
>JBBQCQ010000717.1:0-2475 GCA_038318835.1 Gemmatales bacterium
GGCTGCGGGATCATCACGCGGCATACGGCCACATTCCCCAGGTAGGACGCCATCACCGCGACTTCGCCCGGTGCATCGCCTGTCGTGATGGTGCCCTCGACGGACACGGTCGCGAGCGTCTCGTGATTCGTCTGATACTTCGCGTGGTCGGTCACCTCGGTCTCGCGGCCGTCGGTGAACTTCGCGAACACCCGCATCGGCAACGCGGCCCGGTTGGTCATCACCCGTTCCCTTGGCTCGACGCGAATCGCGGACACGCGCGGGGCGTTCGGGTCGCCTACCGGCATCCCGGCCGCGATCCAACCGCGCAGGGTGCGATAGTCGTTGCTCTCGCTCTTGATCCGCGTGCCGCCGCCGTGAGGCGTTCGCCCGGTGGCCTTCCGCAGGAACAGGCTTTCCTCGGCGGCGGTTGCCATCACCCGCCGGCCACGAGCGTCCTTGACGATGCTCGCATAGTCCGCGACCGGATCGAACCCGAACACGGAGAGTTTGAACCCGCCCTGCCCCTCGGCCTTGCCGTGGCAGCCGGACGAGTTGCAGTTGTAGCGAGCGAGCAGGGGCGAAATCTGATTCTCGAAATGGAAGTCATCTGCCGTGGCCCGCAACGAAATGGAGGCGGTCAGCACCAGGAGTGTGAAGATGTAGCGAGCCATACGATGCAACTTGGTTCGGCCGGTGGGAAACTCCTTCTTACCATCCGGCCCCCGTCGGTGCAACGAAAATCGTCACCGCTCGCGGCGATGCGGGCCGTCGTCAGCGAGGACCGCCGGGAAGGTTATCGTTCAAGAACCGCGTCAGCAAGCCGTACAGGTGTCGACTCGTATTCTTCCCTTCGTTGATCGAGTGGCTCCGATTCGGGTAGGCCATCAGCGAGAACGGCTTGTTCAACTCGATCAGCTTGTCGGCCAGCTTCTCGACGCCCTGATAGTGGCAGTTGTCGTCGCCTGTTCCGTGAACCAGCAGAAGGTTCCCCTTCAATCCCGCGGCGTGCGTCAGGGGCGAACCGTTCTTGTAGTCCTCGCCGTTGGCTTGCGGCAGGCCCATGTAACGCTCCTGGTAGATCGTGTCGTAGAGTTGCATGTCCGGCACCGGGGCGACCGACAGGCCCGTGCGATAGACGTCTGGCGAACGGAACAGCAGGTTCAACGTCATCGAACCGCCGCCGCTCCAACCCCAGACGCCCACCCGCGAAGCGTCCAGGTACGGCCGGTCTTTCAGAATTTGTCGGGCCGCCGCTGCTTGCTCCGCCGAAGCGAGCGTGCCGATCTTCTGGTAGACGCACTTCCGCCAATCCCGCCCCCGCGGTGACGGCGTGCCGCGGTTGTCCACGCTGGCGACGACGTAGCCCATCTGCGTGAGCAGGAGGTGCCACAGGTAGTTGTTTCCGCCCCAGCGGTCCACCACCGTTTGGCCGGCCGGCTCGCCGTAGACGTGGAACACCAACGGGTACTTCTTGGCCGGGTCGAAGTCCGGCGGTTTCATGAGCCAGCCGTCGAGCGTCACGCCGTTGCCGATGTCCGTACGGAAGAACTCGACGGGCGTTCGCGCCAGCTTTTCGACTGCCTTGTGCATGGCCTCGTTGGCCGCGAGGGTCCGAATCACTTTGTGATCGGGCATGGAGACAAGCTCGGTTCGCGGCGGCTTCCCAAACGCTGAAACCGTGTGAACCGCCGTCGTGCCGTCGGGCGAAAAGTGGTAGTCGTGCCAGCCAAATTCTCCGGCGGGCGTAACCCGTTCGGGTTGGCCCGACCCGTTCAAGGCGGTGCTGAAGAGGTAGTGTTGGGTCGCATTCTCGGGCGAAGCGATGAAGTATACGCGCCCGGCCTTTTCGTCGATGTGGGCCAGCCGAATCACGTCGTACTCGCCGTGGGTCACGCGTTCCACCCCGGTGCCGTCGCGGGCGGCGCGGTACAGGTGTCGCCAGCCGTCGCGCTCACTGATCCAGGTGAACGCTTTCCCCGCGTCGATCCATTCGAGCGGCTCATCGGGCACATCCACCCACGCGCCGTCGCGCTCGGTGAGCACGATCCGCACGCTGCCCGTCGCCGCGTCGGCGATCATCACATCGACCGCGTTCTGCAATCGGTTGACCCGCCGGAGAACGAGTTCGCTCGCATTCCCGGCCCACTCCATCCGCGGAATGTAAAAGTCTGTGCGGGTGTCGCCCGGCACGTCGATCCACTTCGTCTGGCCGCCGCCGGCCGCTACCACGCCGACCCGGCACGCCGAGTTTCGCTCGCCGGTCTTCGGGTAAGCGAACGTCTTCACGACCGGGTACTTGGCGGCCGTGTTATCGACGAGGGTGAACGTCGGCACGCCCTTCGTGTCGAGTTGCCAGTACGCGATGGCCTTGCCGTCCAGGCTCCACCGCCAGCCGTCCCGGCAAGCGAACTCCTCTTCGTAGACCCAGTCGAACGTGCCGTTGATAATCTCACCGCTGCCGTCGGCTGTGAGCCACGTCGCCGGCCCGCCGTC
>JBBQCQ010000718.1:0-2473 GCA_038318835.1 Gemmatales bacterium
TGTCCACCTTAAAGTCTCGCCGGTTCGGGTCGGCGTTCAGTTGCCACGGGTCGTGCCGGGGGCCGAGGAAGCCGGCGTGCTGGCCGGGCCAGTGCAGGTTGCCGTCGGACAGGAAGAACGGCAAGTGGACGCCGTTCGGCACGCCGTCGGTCCGCGGGCGAGTGTAGGCGAGGCCGGCCGCGTAGCAGGGCCAGTCTTCACGGGAGATCGGCTTGTCGAACCGCACGCCCGGCTGGATGGTGCCGGTGATAACGTGGTGCGTGGCGGCGGTGTGGTTGTTGTCTTTGTGCGTGAAGGTGCGAACGAGCGAGAACTTGTCCGCGCGGGCGGCGAGCTTCGGCAGATACTCGCCGAACCGCACGCCGGGTAGCTTCGTGGGGATGCTGCCGAATTCGCCGCGAATTTCCGCGGGGGCGTCCGGCTTCGGGTCGAACGTCTCGAACTGGCTGGCCGCGCCGGTGAGGAAGACGATCAGCACCGACTTCGGCTTACGGGCGGGGGCGGCTGTCGAAAGGCCGGCGAGGCTGACGCCGAGGAGACCGGAGTAGCCGACTTGCAGGAGTTCGCGGCGGTTGATGCCGATGCCGTGGGGCAGGGTCATGCGTGATCCGGGGAGAAAGTGCGTTCCGGCGGGTCATTCTGTTTTAGCGTGAAGGGCAGGGGAACGCAAGTTTAATGCGGCCCGCTGCCCAACCGCCCGCCGTAGCCTTCGTTGTCCCGCCCGCCGGCCCCGCGGTTCTGTTCCTTCTGCTGCCGGTACACGGCCAGGTCGCGGCGGAGCTGCGAGTTGTGCTCCTCGCGCATCTCCCGGTAAATTTTCATCCAGTATCGCCGCGTCGCGATGCCGTCGGCCATCGCGAGGCCGATGACGACGACGATCACGACCGACACCCCAACCCAGTAGATGCTGTACCAGCGGAACAACCGCTTCTCGTCCGGGGACATTTCCTTCTTCTCACCGTCGGCGTCGGTCGCCTTGCGCTCGCCCATCGCGTCGATGCGAGCTTCCTGACCAGACAGGTACGACCCGGCGATGAGGCCGCCGATGAGCACGAGCAGAAACCCGACGACGAGCCGCCGGCGGTAGCGGCCACGAAGGTACGCAAGCTCGTCGCTCGGCACGAGCTTGCGGGCGTGGAGTGCCCGCAGGCCGCGGACCTGTTGCCAGCCGGAGACGAGGCCGAGCAACACGAGCAGCCCGGCGATCAGGAGCGCGAACACCGTTGGTGCGTTCAAGTGTTGGCCCTCAGACGTGTGCCGTCATCGTGCGAAATTCGTCCGCCAAGTCAACGGCGAGCCGAACCTTCCGCCCACGGCCGTGTCTACCCCGCGAACCCATCGCCGAGAAGGAGGTGCACCGTGCGTCCGGTTGATTCCCGGAAAAATCGTGGCGGCGTGTGCAAGCTTTCTTTCCTCGAAGGTGTATACCCTCATGAGCGGGAAACGATCACGAACCGGGACCGCGGCCGATCTGACGGATGAACTCACCCCCGACGATGGCCAGGACCCGAAGCAGTTCTCCGACCGACGAACCTGGAACGATTCGACGCACAAGCTGAGCCGCAAGGCGCTGCAACTGTGCGAGCAAGTGAAAACCTCACTCCACGGCATCTTCGCGGCGTGTGCCGACGATGTGGTGCGAGATTTGCAGATTCTCGCCGTCCAGCCGGCCCCGAACACGGGTCGGCTGCTAATCGCAGTCGCCGTCACCCCGACGGCAGACGCGGTGAGTCGAGAAGCTGTCGTATCTCACCTGCATCAGGTCGCCGGCTGGGTCCGGTCGGAAGTCGCCTCGGCGATTCACCGACGGAAAGCGCCGGAACTCGCCTGGGACGTGAGATAACGCCGGCGGCGGAGATTCCCCGCGAATCTCCGCCACCGCATTTGTTTCGATACAACCTCTCGAATGCTGACGCTCTCCCTCAAATCTTCGCCGGCCGTCCCGCTCGAAGCGGAGACGATCTCGCCCGACGTGCTCGCGCCGCTGTCGCTCGACGACGTGCGATCTCAACCCATCTTCCTCGGCAAACGGCAACTTCGCCTCGATGATCTCTTCCACATTGAAGGCACCCCCGGCGACGAGATCGAACTCCGCGGCGACCTGACGAAGGTCAAGTGGATCGGCCACGGCATGACCCGTGGACGGATTCGCGTCGTCGGTAACGTCGGCATGCACCTCGGTGCGCACCTGAAGGGCGGCATCCTCGAAGTCGAAGGCGATGCTGGCGACTGGCTCGGTGCGGAGATGAGCGGCGGGATGATTCACGTTCACGGGAACGTCGGCGGGCAAGTTGGGGCGGCGTATCGCGGCAGCGCGTCCGGCATCAGCGGCGGCACGATCCTGATCGACGGCACCGCCGGCGACGAAGTCGGCATGCGCATGAAACGCGGCATCATCGCTGTTCGCGGACCGGCCCGCGACTTTGCCGGCCTGCAAATGAAGGGCGGCACGATCATCCTGATGAGCGGGGCC
>JBBQCQ010000719.1:0-2468 GCA_038318835.1 Gemmatales bacterium
GGCCACGGCCACGGGCCGAGGGTGGACGCGACGACGCCGACGATGGTGCCGACGTAGGTGAGTTGCAGCGGAATGATGCGGTAGTGCAGGTCGATGGTCGCGGCCGCGAGAAGCAGCGAGAATAGAAAGGCCAGAGCGGCGAAGTACAACCACGCCCGCAACGGCGGGAACTGCCCGATGCCGCCGAACGGCGAGACGAGGCCGGGGATGGCGTGCCAGTTGAAGACGACTTCGAGCAAGAACAGGCCGACGAACATCAGGCCGGTCCCAAGTTCGATCCAGAGATAGCGGCTGGAGAACTTCGTGCCGCAGAACCGGCACTGCCCGCGGAGACGCAGATAGCCGATGATCGGTAGGTTGTCGGTCAGTCGCAGTGCGCGATAGCACGCTCCGCAGCGCGACCCCGGCCAGACGATGCTCTTGTCGAACGGCATCCGTGCGATGAGCACGTTGAGGAAGCTGCCAATGCCGAGGCCGAGCGCGAACACCCAGAGGGCACAGGTCACGATCGGGATGTGGTACCACCATTCCATACGTGCAAAATATCGGCGGCGAGCAGTTCCGGCGAACGCTCCGCCGGAAACATCGCGTGAGCGGCTTCGCGGTAAAGCGGTTCGCGGGCGGTCAGGATGGTCTGCACTTCCAGGAGACCGCCGGCCGGCGTGAGGTTCGGGCGGCGGTCGCCGGTGGTCGGATCGGCCTGCATCCGCTCCCATGCGAGACCCGCCGACACCTGCAACCACGCGACGAATCCGGTACGCAAGATCGCCCGATTCTCCGGCCGCAAAACGATCCCGCCACCGGTGGCGATGACGTGATCGCGCCAGCCGGCGAGTTCCGCGAGGATCGTCGATTCCCGGTCGCGGAAGGCCGGCTCGCCATCGTCGGCGAAGATGCGGGCGATGGTCTTCCCCGCACGAGCTTCGAGCAGCACATCGGCATCGACGAACGCCCAGCCGAGACGATCCGCGAGCGCACGGCCGACGGTGGTTTTGCCGCTGCCGCGAGAGCCGATGAGGAAGATGCGAGAGGACATCAAGAATTCTCAGAACCGGGCGAGCCGAGCACCGTAAGGTGCCGGGTGAATATCGTTGCCATTCACTCGGCACCTTACGGTGTTCGGCTCGCCTTTAGTCGTTCCCCTCGGCGGCGTCGGCTTCTTCTTCCAGTGCCCGCGTGATCGGCGAGAGCGCCTTCCGCATGATCTCGCGCATCTTCTCGATGTTCGGTACCACGTTCGTGAAGAGTTCGATCTGCCGGGCGGCCTGGCGGATGAACATGTCCACGCCGGTGATGACCTTGCAGCCGTTCTCGCGAGCCTCACGGACGAAGAGCGTCGTTTCCGGGTTGTAGATCGTGTCGAAAATGATCTTACCGGACGTGAGCGCACTGCGGTGGTACGGCGACTCGTTCACGTTTGGGTGCATGCCGACCGGCGTGCAGTTGATGACGATGTCGTGGTTGACGTTGTGCCGGCCCTGCCAGTCCACGACCTTGCAGTGGACCTCGTCGGCGATGGTTGCCCCTTTGTCCATGTTGCGGGCGGCGATGGTCAGGTGAACGCCTTCCTTGTGCAGTGCGTGAGCGATGGCACGGGCCACTCCGCCGGTACCGAGGACGATGGCGGACAGTTGGCTCAGCTCCGGGGCGTCGCCGTCCGGGTACCACGCGGCCAGGTTCGCCTTCAAAGATTCCACTGCCGCGATGTAGTCGGTGTTCGCCGCGAAGAACTCGCCGTTCGGCCGTCGCACGAGGGTGTTTGCCGCCCCGGAGAGCGTGACGAATGCTTCCTTCTCGGTGGCGAGGGCGGCCGCGTCTTCCTTGTGCGGGATCGTAACGCTGTATCCGCTGACCGGCAGTGCTTCGTACACCTTGAGGGCGTCCGCGAGCGTTCCACGGGGTACGCGGAAGGGCAGGTAGATGGCGTTCGTCTTAGTCCGCAGGTAAATGTGGTTGTGCAGGACCGGGCTGAAACTGTGCCCGACCGGGTCGCCGAGGAGGCCGAAGAATTCGGTCTGGTGGTTGATCGACCGCACGGGGTAGGTCGTTTTGAAGTCGTCGAACGCCGGCAGACCGGGGGCGATGCCGCGTTCGCGATTGAACGCCGCGTAAATCCACGGTGCCCCGTACTTCAGGGCGGTGTACCGCGTCGGCAGGCCGATGTCGCCCATGCCGAAGATGATCGTGGGCTTCGGGGCGTGCTTCTGAATCTTTATCACCCGCTCCACGTCGGCTAGCGTGTTCGTCATCACCGCGAGCTTGTACGCATCACCGTCCTGTCGCAGCATTCGCTCGTAGATCGAGTCCAGGTCTTCGGGCGTCTCCGTCATGTTGTGATAGCTGATGAGCCGCTTCACCTTGCCGAACCGCCGGACGCTGTCCGCCACGTCGGTTTCCAGGTCCACCCATTCAAAGTAACCGGACACGATGGCCTGTCGCATGATGGCCAAGCGTTCGTCTTCGGTGCA
>JBBQCQ010000720.1:0-2467 GCA_038318835.1 Gemmatales bacterium
CGCCTTCCGGATCGGTGAGGAGATCGCTGAAGACCATGAGCAGGCACTTCCCGCGAATCAGCCCCGCGAGTTGGAACAGCCCGTTGGCGATGTCCGTGTTGCCGGTCGGTTGCAGGTTCGCGAGCACGCTGAGCAGGGTGCCGAGCTGGCTCCGCTTACTCTTCGGCGGCAGCACGGTTTGAATCTTCTCGTCGAACGTGACCAGCCCGACCGGGTCCTGCTGGTGGATCATCAGATACGCGAGAGCGGCGGCGAGGCAGATGCCGTACTCGAACTTCGTGAGTTCCTGGCGGTACGTGTAGCCCATCGACTTGGACAAATCCATGACGAGGTAGCCCGTCATGTTCGTCTCGGCCCGATACTTCTTGGTGTAGTATCGGCCGGTCTTGGCGTAGACCTTCCAGTCCATGTCTTTGATGTCGTCGCCGGGCGTGTACTTGCGGTGCTCGGAGAACTCGACGCTGAACCCCTGAAAGGGGCTAGAGTGCAGCCCGGTGAGGAACCCTTCGACGATGAACTTCGCTCGCAGGTCGAGCCGCGCGACCTGGCGAATGACTTCGGGGCGGAGGTACTTCTCGGCGGTGCTGCTCATGCCCCTCAGTATATCCGCGGGTATACTGAGGGCATGCCTACACCCGTCATTTCCGGCTGGGAGCGCAGCATGGCCGCCGCCGAGGATGTCCGTGACCGGTTGCGACGGGCGACAACTGCCCTCGACACCCACGGCGTGCCCTACGCCGTCATCGGCGAGTGTGCGACGGCCGAGTGGGTCGGCCGCGTTGATGCGGCGGCGATGCGGACCACGCAGCACGTAGACATTCTGTTGAACCGCGACGACTTGGGAACGGCGAACATCGTGCTGAAAAGTGCCGGTATCGACATGATCCTGGACGGAGTCGGCAGGAAGAGCCGCGATGCCGTGCGGATTGCCGTCGCGGGCGAGCAGGTCCATCCCGAACACCTTTTGCCGGCTCCCGGCCTGAACGAATCGGCATCCGGTCTGCTGTCGCTCGAAGCTCTGGTGCGAATGAAACTCACCTCGTTTCGTCGTGGGGATCGTGTGGACCTGCGAGATTTGATCGACGTGGAATTGATCGACACGACATGGCCGGCGAAGTTCCCGCCGGAACTAGCGGCGCGGTTGCAAGAACTGCTCGACACGCCGGACGGGTGATCGTCAATACTCCTTCACCAGCAGCGTGCCGTCGGCCGCGAACCAGCCGCGGCCGTCGTTGGGGTACAAGCCCCCGGTGCCGGCGGCGGGGAAGTGCACCACGGCCAGGGTCCTCGCCTCCAGCCGCGATTCGTCGGCGTGGTCGATCGGCTTGCGGAGCGTGAGGAGTTGCGTTGTGTTGATGACGTGTTCCATCAGCTTCACGGCGTTCGGGCTGTAGGTCATCGTCTCTAACTCGGCCGCGAAAGCGTTGAGCGTGTCGCGGAGGTCGTCTACGTCGGTCAGGTAGCGTTCGAGCACGAGCGGCGAGTGGCCGCCGGGCAGCACGAGTTCGCCGCGGGTCCAGCCGAGGTCGTCGCCGCGAAAGTGCGGCTCGACGCCGAGGTCGAGGGCGTGCAGGTGCTCGGCAAGTGCAGCCGGCGAAGGCGAGGCGAGCGAATGACCGAAGATGCGGTGCCACATGAGCAGTCCTATTGAGCCGGCGATTCCAGCTTCTCCGGGCCGAAGCGGTAGCTCTCTTGAATCGGGTAGCCGCGGAGGAACTCCTCGGCCGTCATCCGCTTCTTCCCGGCCGGCTGGAGTTCGAGGATTTCCAAGACGGCGAGATGCGGATGCCGACCACATTTCACACCCAAGCCACCGCCTACAAAGTCGATTAGTTCCCCACCGTCCGTTTCAAGATCAAGCGAAGCGGAGGTGATCGCCCTAGTTCGGTTCACCATTACCCGCATTGGCTCCTTGCCGGGGCGGTGGAAGAACGTGTACGCCGTCGGCCAGGGTTGCATCGCGCGAATCTGGTTGGCGACCTCCGCGGCCGGCTTCGTCCAGTCGATCAGGCCCATCTCCTTCGTCAGCTTCGGGGCCTTCGTCACGAGGGCCGCGTCTTGCTTCGTGCCCGTTACCGGGCCTTGCTTCAGCCGCTGCACCACGTCGAGGCACAGCTTTGCGCCGAGCGGGGCCAGGCGCGATTCGAGTTCGCCGGCGGTTTCGTCGGGGAGGATGGTGAGCGATTCCTGCGCGAGCATGTCGCCGGAGTCGAGGCCGGGGGTGATGCGGATGATCGTGACGCCGGTTTGCGTCTCGCCACGGAGGATGGCGTAAGCGACCGGCGCGGCCCCGCGGTACTTCGGCAGCAGCGAGGCGTGGACGTTCATCATGCCGAGCGGCGGCGTGGCGATGACGGCCGGCTTCAGGATTTGCCCGTAGGCGGCGACCACCACCAAGTCGCGAGTGAACGCCTGCAACTCGGCCAGGCCCTCCGGCGTGTTGATGCTCGCCGGCTGCACGACGGGG
>JBBQCQ010000721.1:0-2464 GCA_038318835.1 Gemmatales bacterium
AAGATCGTGCCCCCCGTGAGGGGATCTTTCGGCCCGACGGTGACCTTGCCTTCGACCCGCGCGCGGTTGTCGGAGGAACCGCAGCCGGCCGTGACGAGTAACAAGGCGGGGAGGGTCAGGAGTGTGAGGAGAGTTCTCATGATTTCTGGGAGGAGACGGAAGGAATGGGGATGGTCTAGACGCGAGAAAAACGTCCGCGGTCCGAGTTCGGACCGCGGACGGACGAGTGCAATCACTTGGCCGATTAATCGAGGGTGGTGACTTCCCCGCCGTTGGGCGTCAGGGCGTAGATCCACTGGAGGAAGTCGACCGTTGGTCGGATGTTGCGGACACTGCCGTCGGACATGGCTGTTTGGCACCCGCCGGCTGAGAAAGCCGTCGCCCGGTGGGGGTTGCAATTCGCGTTCGTCGGGGTCAGTTGCGGGATCATCCAGGCTTCGGAAACCGTCGTCGCGGTTGCGGGCGTGGTGGGCGAGATGGGGGAAGCCGGGCCGAACTGGTCGGTGTTGGCGAATTGCGGCATCCAGTCCGCGTTCCACCAACCATGGGCCCACAGGTTGCCGTTCGAACCGCTCGGCCCGCCGAGGCACGCGGCCCGCTTTTCGGCGATCATAATCGTGTTCGAGGTGCCGTCCGGAATGGCCGCCAGCTTGGTAGCGCCCATGTTACCCCACGCCCAACCCCACGGGTGACCGGGGCGGCCGAAGAGTTGATAGTTCATGGCGTAGCTGCTCACGCCCCAGCCGTGCGTTTTTTCGTTGGACGTCGGGTCGAGCGGGGCCAGGAACGTCTTCAACTGGTTGGTGTGAACGTTGTTGTCGTAGATCGTGTTCGTCGTCCCGTTGGCCGGAGCCTGCTTGTAGAGGGCGTCTTGCTCGATGTGCGGGAGCAGGAAGAAGAACCCGGTGCCGGTGTTGCGGAGGTACGGCCCACCGTACGCGTGGCCGGCCGCGGGATTCACCCAGGTCTCGATGTACGTCGGTGGCAGGACGCCGTTGTTGATGTCCGCCAACCCGTGCATGCCGAGGGACATTTGCTTCAGGTTGTTCGCCGATGTACTGCGAGCCGCAGCTTCGCGGACCTTCTGCACCGCCGGGAGCAACAAGCCGATCAAGATCGCGATAATCGCGATCACCACCAGGAGTTCAATCAGAGTGAACGCCTTGCGAGGAGAGAATCGCATGAGAGCACCTCAACCGAGAAAGGATGATATGAGGCCGAAAGTCGGTCTGCATAGCCGGCCATACCCCAGGCAATGAATGAACACCGGGGAGCCTTATCAGGATCGATTCTTTTCGTGACCAACTCCAATTCGATCGTTCGGAAATCCGGGTTGAGCGGCACCCCACTCGTGCGCGATATTGCTCGCGGGGGTGGGAAGACGTTGGATTCGGAGTTACGGACGAGAACGAAATTAGCCAAAAACGAGAGAACTCAAACCTGATAAGCAGAGCCTACCCGAACCGAAACGGGGAATCAATGAAAAATCTGTAAGAAATCTGAGCGGCACGAGTGAGGGCCTTCAGGATCGGTTTTTGCGCGAATTTTCGGGTCAAGCGGCGAGTCGCGGCGGTTCGGCGATGGCGGGGGGCGGGGCCGGCGTACGGGATCGTTTGCCACGGTTCTGGAGCGGAACTTCCACGAAGCGGTGGAGGGCGAAGCCTGGGGCGAGGGCGGCCGCGAGCATCAGCACAATCCAGATGCCGTGGCCGAGCTGCGAGTGGCTCATCCTGGCTGCCACAGACAGGGCCGTGGCTGCAACCAGCATGGGGACGTGCAGGAGGTAGATCGAATACGAGGCGTCGCCGAGTTTCGCCAGTCGTGGCCATGCCACCCGGCCGCCGGCCCGTTCCCACCCCGTCGCCGCCAGGACGAGCAACGCGGCCGCGACGCCGAACACGGCCACCCGCACTCGCTCAGTCGTCGGCAGGCTGGTAAAGTCCGGGTCGTAGGCGAGCCACGATCCCACGGCCGCCCACGCGACCGCGGCCCCCACGACGCCGGCGGCCCGCCGGCCGGAGAGCTTCACTGGGATGAGTGCCACCGCGCAGCCAGCGAGGAACTCGAATACGAACGGCCCGGCGGCGACAAGGTGGAAGCGGTTTGTCGGCCGCGAGGCCAGGAGCGCACCGCCCACCACGACCACCGCCCAGCCAGCGAGGAGCCACGGCCCGGCCCGCCGTGGTACGACGAACAGCACGGCCATCGCGGCGTAGAAGCAGACTTCGTAGCTCAGCGTCCAGGCCACCGGCAGGATTCGCGGGTTCGGCAGTTGGGGGAACAGGAAGAGCGTATCGACGACTTCGCCCACCCCATCTTTGAGAAGCGGTTCCGGCACACAGGTCGCGAACACGACCGTCGCCACAACGATCGCGACATAATACAAGGGGAAGATTCGCCACCACCGCCGGCCCAGGTAGCTGGGCAGAGCCGCCGGCCGACCCCAAGCCGCCGCCGACGTGGT
>JBBQCQ010000722.1:0-2463 GCA_038318835.1 Gemmatales bacterium
ATCAGATCGACCTGCGAGGACCGCGTGAGCTTCACGAACGCCGCCCGTCGCTCGACGGCGCGAACCGCGAACGCCTCGCGGAACCGCCGGCTGCTCGTATCGACGAGGAGTTGCCGGCCTGTCTCGGCGTCTTCCAGTTGCACCAGGCCCATCGCCGGCCACGTATGCTCGCGCGGGTCGGAGGTGCGAACGGCCACCAGGTCGTGCTGGCGAGCCGCCCGGCGGAACGCCGCCGCGTAGTTCTCGGCCGTGAGGAAGTCGGACACGAAGAACACGATGGCCCGCCGCCGATGGGTCTTGTTCAAGTAGTCCAGGCCGGCGGCCAGACTTGTGCCCGTGTGCTTCGGCTCGAAGAACAGCACATCGCGAAGCACCCGCAGTACGTGCCGGGTGCCCTTGTTTGGCGGCACGTATTGCTCGACACGATCGGAGACCGCGAGCAGGCCGACGCGGTCGTTGTTGCTGACGGCACAGAAGGCGATGAGGGCGGCGATCTCGGCGGCGACGGCCCGCTTCGCCTGCACGCCGGTGCCGAACCGCTGCGACGCGGACACATCCACGGCCAGGATGATCGTGAGTTCGCGCTCCTCGACGTAGCGTTTGAGGAACGGCGTGCCCATCCGGGCGGTGACGTTCCAGTCGATGCCGCGGACATCGTCGCCGGGCTGGTACTCGCGAACTTCATCGAACGACAGCCCGGACCCTTTGAAGGCAGAGTGGTACTCGCCACCGAGCATGGTCGTGACGGCCCGTCGGGCACGCAGTTGTAGGCGGCGGATCTGCCGCATCACGTCGGCGGGAAGCATGGGGACTGCTTTACAAAGTGGTCGGGTCGATGCCGAGATCACGGAGCTTGGCAGCCAGTTTCTCGGCTCGCGCTGTCTGGGCGTCGGCTCGTGCTGTCTCAGCGTCGGCCCGTGCCACGAGTTCCGCGAACGTCGTGAACGGTCGGCCGTCGGGGGCGTAAATTCGCAGTTCCAGGCCGAGCATGTCGAACCGGATACCGAGCCGCGGGCTGATGTGGTTGTGCATGGTGCGGACGACCGCGAACCGCCGACCGACCCGCAGCCACCCTTGCAGCCGGTTCCGGTCGGGGTCGTAGACGTAATACTCTTCGGCCCCGTACCGGCGGTAGAACTGCCGTTTGCGGTCCATCTCGCGGGGTGTGTTGCCGGGCGACAGCACCTCGAAGACGACCTGTGGGAAAACCCCGTCTTCCTCCCAGACGCGGTAGCTGCCGCGGTGGCCGCGCGGCCGGCCGAAGGCCACGTACACATCGGGGGCGGTGCGGATCGTGGGATCGTTCCGCACCGGGTAAATGAGGTTGTCGCCGGCCACGAACGCCGCACGGTCGCCGATGCAGATCGCATCGAGGTTGCCCTTGATGGTGACGATCCACTCGTACTGACGGGTGTTGTCGGCCATCCGCTTCCCATCCCGGTCCGGGTAGACGACCGACTCGGTCGGCACCGGCCCCAGCATCGCGTCCATACCGTGTTCCTCGCAATCGGACCCCGGTGCATCTTACCCGAATTGGTCGTCCATCGCGAGCGACCTTCCACACCCGCGGGCGATTCGCGAATGTGCGAACAGCCACCCCGGAGCATACCATGCCGACCGACCGCCTGCAAAACCTCGGCGACTTGCTTGCCCGCCTCGGCAACGTCTCGCCGAGCCGCGTCTGCCTCGACCCGCCGCCGGGGAAGGCGACGAAGCGCGACCTCGTGCGGTTGCACGCCGACGGCGGGAAGTTGTACGAGTTGATCGACCGCACACTCGTGGAGAAACTCGTGGGATCGCCCGAATCGTTTTCGCCATGGAACTGGCCTGGTACTTCCGAACGTTCCTCGCTCTGCACGACCTCGGATACCTCTACGGGGCCGACGCGCTCGTCGAACTGATGCCGCGGCTGGTCCGCGGGCCGGATGTGTGCTTCACGTCGTGGGAGAAGCGGCCCGAGCGAACGGTGCCGGGGAAGCAAATCGCGGACCTGATTCCGGACCTCGTCGTGGAAGTGCTCAGCCTGAAGAACACCCGCGGCGAGATCGCCCGCAAGTTGAAGGAATACTTCTTCGCCGGCGTGCGACTCGTGTGGGTGATCGACCCGCCGACGCGGACGGCCCACGTCTACACCTCACCGGACGCGAAAACCGTCGTCGGCGAGAAGGGTACCCTCGACGGCGGCGACGTGCTGCCGGGGTTCACGCTGGCGGTGGCGAAGCTGTTCGAGCGACTGGAGAAGCCGGCCGCGAAGCGAAAGAAGAAGTACGCGAGCCGAGCGGCGTAAGCCGCCGGGTGAATCGCAACGTCCCTTACCCGGCACCTGACGGTGCTCGGCTCGCCTACTTTCCGTCCACCAGTTTCTTCAGCGCGTCGCGGGCCTCTCCCTCGATGAAGCGGACCAGATCGACGACGGATTGAATCTCTTTCACCGTCTTCGTGCCGTCCTCGGTACTCGTGTCG
>JBBQCQ010000723.1:0-2460 GCA_038318835.1 Gemmatales bacterium
TCTCGGCGTGGCCGTCGGCGCGAAGACGGGGGCGTTCTACTATCGCTACGTCATCCCATCCGTACTCGGCTTCGGGGCGGTGTTCGCCTTCGCCATCAGCCGTGCGGCCGGCGGGAATCGCGTGGCCGTGTGGATCGCGGCCGGCGGGTTCGTGTGGTGCGGCTTCGTCGGCAATCCCGGTCTCGCCACCGGGTACTACCGTGCGGAAGCGGCGATGCACCGCGACACGGCCGACTTCCTGAGGGCGAACGCCGACGGCACGACCATCGTCGAGTCGCCATTCGAGTTCGCCCGCTTCTGGCACTACGAATCGGTTCCAGTTGCGTTCGTGGCCGACGTGGACCTGGCACTGAAGCACACCAAGAGCGACACCGTGGACCGCGGCCTGTTGGCCCTCGCCCGCATCAGCGACGTGCCGTTGCTGACGCCCGAGGCGGCGGCAACGAAAGTGCGGGCCGGCGATCGCGTGTACTTCTACGGCCCCGACAGTTGGCGGCGCGACGAGTTGCAGAAGCGGGGCGTGACGTTCACGCCGGTGGCGACGCACTTCGGGATCACGCTGTACCGGCTGGTTGGCGGCCCGCCCTTGGCCCGCCCTTGAGGGCGGGTCGTTGGGGCGTACAATACACTTCCCACCGCCATTCTCTTCTCGAGTGCCTTCCATGCTGCGGAACGTTCGTCTGTGCGTGCTCTGTGCCGTCGCGGCCGCTGTTCTCTTCCTGCTGTTCGCGGCCGCCCCGAGTCACGCGGCCGACAAGCCGGTGAGCTTCGTCAACGACGTGGCCCCGATCTTGAAAGAAAACTGCTTCGCCTGCCACGACGCGAAGAAGCGGTCGGGCAAGTACGACATGACCACCATCGAGAAGTTGCTCGCCGGCGGCAGCGATGGCGAACCCGTCACGCCGGGCAAGCCGGCCGAGAGCGATTTCTACGGCCTCATGGTGACGAAGGACGACCGCCGGATGCCGCCGCGAGACAAGGGCGAAGCGGTGCCGAAGGAGAAGGCCGAGATCGTTCGCCGGTGGATCGCCGAGGGGGCGAAGATCGACGCGGGGCTGGAGGCGAAGGCCGATCTCGTGAAGGAACTGCGTGTGCGGTGGACGCCGCCGGTGCCGCCGACGAAGTACAAGTTCCCGACCATCGTGAACGCCCTCGCGTTCACCCCCGACGGCCAGCATCTCGTCGTCGGCGGGCACCACGAACTGACGGTGTGGAACATCGCCGACGCGAAACTCGTGAAGCGAGTCTACACGCGGGCGGAGCGGGCCTATGGGTTGGCCTTCCTCAAGGATGGTACCCTCGCCGTAGCCGGCGGGCGGCCGGGGCAGGAGGGGGACGTGCGCATCTACGACCTGAACGCGAAGCCGAAGGAAACGGTAGCTGGTGTGGCGATCCTCGACGGTATCACCGACCCGGCCGTGATGCGGAAGCAACTGCTCGACGCGGACGATTCCGTGCTCTGCTTGACGGTGTCGGCCGACGGCAAGACGCTCGCAGCCGGTGGGTGCGACCGGGCCGTGCGTATCTGGGACATCTCCGAGGGCGTCGCGAAGGCGAAGCTCGAACAGACCGTCGAGAATCACGCCGACTGGGTACTCGGCGTCGCCCTCTCCGCCGACGGCAAGTATCTGCTGACGGCCGGCCGCGACAAGACGGCGAAGGTGTGGGACCTGAAGGCGAAGGAATCGGTGCTGACGTTCCCGGAACATCAGAACGTCGTCTACAGCGTGGCCGTGAAGGCAGATGCGTCGGTGGGCTACTCGGTCGGGGCCGACAAGCAACTGCGGACCTGGAAGCCGACCGGCGAGGGGAAGCAGATCAAGAACGTCGGCGGTCACAGCGATGAGGTCTTCAAGGTGATCGCCCACCCGTCGCTGCCGCTGCTACTGACGGCGTCGGCCGACAAGTCGGTGCGGTCGTGGGACACAGAGAAACTGTCAAACCTGAAGACCTTCCAGGGACTGACGGATTTCGTCTACGCGTTGGCCGTGAGTGCCGACGGCAAGCAGGTCGCTGCGGGTTCATATGATGGCGAAGTGCGGGTCTGGACCATCTCCGACGCGACGCTCGTGAAGGCGTTCAACGCCTCGCCAGGCTTCGGTGCGAAAGTGGGCGACGCGCCGAAGAAGTGATCCTTTGAATCCGAATTTCGGCCACTGCTTCACGCAGACAGAACAGATCGGAAAAAACCGACCAAGAACTGGTTTTGATTCTGGTTTGTCTTCTTCGCGCTGAACTCTGGCAAAAATTGTGCATTTCCGAGCCTTCACTCATGAAACAACTCATTCTCCTCATCGCCTTATCGCTTTTCGCGGCCTCCGCTTCCGCCGCGGACGGGCCGCCGAATGTCGTGTTCGTCCTCGCGGACGACCTCGGCCTCGGCGACCTCGGCGCGTATGGGCAGAAGAAAATTCGCACGCCGAACCTCGACCGGATGGCGAAGGAAGGCATGATGTTCAC
>JBBQCQ010000724.1:0-2457 GCA_038318835.1 Gemmatales bacterium
CACCCTGAAGAATGCCAAGCAGGACCCCAACGACATCACGAAGGGCACGACCGAACTCGTCATCGACACGGTCGTGAAGGACCACCCCTTCCTGAAGGGGAAGAAGACGCTCACCCTGCCCCGGTTCATCCGCCTCGACCCGGCCGCGGCCGACGTCAAGACGCTCGTCTTCTGCGGCCTGTACAGCACCACGACCGACACCGCCGCCGCCGCCGTCGGCTCCACGGCCGTGCTGGTGAACTTCGACCGCTACCAGCTCGACCCGTATCGCGGTGACGAGTTGGAGAAGGACAGCAAGCTGCCGACGTACCTGAAGGGGGCGTTCGCCGTCCGTGAGAAGGACGCCGTCAGCCGCCTGAGTTATTTCTTCGACTACCTCGATTCGAGCGAGGCGAAGATCGCCACTGATGCCTTCCTGGAGTTCGCGAACGCCGACTACAAGGACGTGCGGGCCGCCTCGGCGAAGCTGAACATGGATAAGCTCCTCGGCTGGCTGCAAGACAAACAAACGCCGGCGTCGCGGTTCGGCCTGTACGGCATGATCCTCGGCCACAGCAAGAACCCGGCCCACGCCGCCGCCCTGCGAGCCATCCTCGACGACCCGAAGAAGCAATACAGCAGCGGCCTCGACGGCGTCCTGGCCGGGTACATCCTCCTCGATACGAAGGCCGGCTGGCAGTACCTCACTGACATCCTGGCCGACGAGAAGAAGGACTTTCAAATCCGGTACGCCGGGCTGCGGGTGCTGCGGTTCTTCTGGGAGAGCCGACCCGACGTGGTGAGCAACGACAAGGTGGTCGAAGGGATGAAGATTCTCGTGACGCAGTCGGACATCGCCGATCTGCCGGTCGAAGACCTCCGAAAGTGGGGCCGCACCGACGCGGCCGCGTTCGTGCTGGAGAACGGCCGCAAGGAGTCACACAAGGAAATCCCGATCGTCCGCCGGGCGGTGCTGCGGTTCGCCCTGACGATGGAAGCCAAGAGCGAGCCGTGCAAGGCCTACGTGAAACAGTCCGAACAGGACGATGCCGAGCGAGTGAAGCTCGTCCGCGAGATGCTCGCCGACGAAAAGCCAAAGCCGACCGAAGCGACGACGATGAAGTAACAAGTCGAAAGGCTATATCGGCCACAGATGAACACGAAAAAAACAGATCAGGACCAAAAATTGAATTTGGGTTTCCTTTGATCTGTCTTCTCCGTGTTTATCTGTGGCCGAACTTCTTTTCTCATCTCTCCACATCCGTCTGGACTACCCCCCCGCGATGGTGTCTACTCTCGGAGCCATCCGAGGACGAATCGTGAAATCTCTGCTAACCCTGTTGCTCGTCGTGTGCGGTTCGGTCCCTCTGTTCGCGTGCAGTTTTTGCGGCGACGGCTTTGCCCGCCGACAGCCGCTGCGCGAGAAATTCGCCGAGGCGAAGATCGTCGCCGCCGGCGTGCTGAAGAACCCAATTGCGCGCAACGACGGCACCGGCACCACCGAATTCCACCTGACGCAAGTTCTCAAGACCGACGCCGCCCTCGGCAAGACAACGGTGCTTGCCATCCCCCGGTACCTGCCTGTCGTGGGCGACACGCCGCCGGACTACGTCTTCTTCTGTGCGGTCGTCGATGGCCGCGTCGAACCCGTCGATGGCATCGCCGGCGGCAAGGCCGTCGTGGAGTACCTGGAAGCCGAGGCGAAGCTCGACGCGAAAGCTTCGCCTGAGACGCGCGTCGGCTTCTTCTTTCGTCACCTCGATGCAGCCGACCCGACAGTGGCGGCCGACGCTTTCCTGGAAATCGCGCGGGTGAGCGATGCCGATCTCGTGGCCGCGAAGGCGGCACTGGATGCGAAGAAGATTCGCACGTGGATCGCCGACCAGAAGGTGCCCGACGAGCGAGTCGGCGTCCTCGGCCTGCTGCTCGGCCTCTGCGGCGACAAGACCGACACCGACTGGCTAACGGCCGAGATCGTTGCCGCCAAGCCGACCGAGCGAGTCCTCGCCAACCTCGGCGGCCTGTTGACGGCCACGGTGCTGCTGAACCCCGACCGCGGCTGGAAACTGGCGAACGATTTGCTCGCCTCGCCGACTCGCGGATTCAGCGAGAAGTTGCATGTGATCTCGACGGTGCGATTCTTCCAGGCCACGCGGCCGAAGGAATCGAAGGACCGCATCCTCGGTTGCCTGCGGACGCTCATCGCAAACAGCGACCTGGCCGACCTGGCCATCGACGACCTGCGCCGGTGGGGTTGGTGGGACTTGACGCCGACGATCCTCGACGCCTTCGGCAAGCCAACGCACGCGGCCCCGGTGGTCCGCCGCGGCATCGTCCGCTACGCCCTCCAGTGCCCGGCCGCGGAGGCGAAAACCTTCGTGGCGAACCTGCGAACGACCGACCCGACACTGGTCAAGAAGGTCGAAGACGGATTGAAGTTGTACGAGAAGAAGTAAGCGAGCCGAGCACCGTAAGGTG
>JBBQCQ010000725.1:0-2455 GCA_038318835.1 Gemmatales bacterium
CTTGCGAAGCAAGCCGGTGTCCCGTTCGAGGAAGCGACCCTGACCCGACACGATGTGTACATCGCCGACGAAGTCTTCCTGACCGGCACGGCCGCCGAGGTGATTGCCGTCACGAACATCGACGGTCGCGTGATCGGCACGGGCAAGCAAGGACCGATAACGAAGCAACTGCGGGAATTGTTCACGAAGCAAGTGCGGAGCTAAACGACCATGCTCCCGGCGTTGCAAACCCAGCACGACGACCTGTTGCGAGTCCTCGGCAGATTCCCGGCCGTGGCCGTGGCGTTCAGCGGCGGCGTCGATAGCACCGTGGTCGCGAAAGCTGCGTTCCTCGCGCTCGGCGAACGGGCGGTCGCGGTCACGGCCGACAGCCCAAGCGTGGCGCGGTCGGAACTCGCGGAGGCGGAACGCCTCGCCGCCCTCATCGGCATACGCCATGTCATCGTGCGGACGGCCGAATTCGACGACCCGGCCTATGCCGCCAACGACGGCACGCGGTGCTACCATTGCAAGAGCGAGTTGTACACGCGGATCGAGTCGCTACTGCCGGAACTTGGCGTGGATGCGATCTGTTCCGGGGCGAACCTCGACGACGACGGCGACTACCGCCCTGGCCTGACCGCGGCCGCCGAACACGCGGTTCGCCACCCGCTTCAAGAGGCCGGGTTCACGAAGGCCGACGTGCGAGCGTTGGCGAAGGTTTGGGATTTGCCCGTCTGGGACAAGCCCGCGTCGCCGTGCCTGTCGAGCCGCCTCGTGCCAGGGTTGGCCGTCACGCCGGAACGTACACTCCGCATCGAACAGGGGGAAGCCCTTCTGCACTCGCTCGGCCTGCGAACCTGCCGTGTGCGGTATCACGAAGGCGACCTGGCACGGATCGAGGTGCCGATCGAAAGCCTCGCGCGATTCGCCGACCCGGCGGTTCGCGAGGCCGTGGCGATCCGCTTCCGCGAACTCGGCTATCGGTTCGTCACGCTCGACCTGGCTGGGTTTCGGTCGGGTGGCCTGAATGACCTGATCCCCCTCGACGTGAAAACGCGGTTCGCCCGCCCGACGCAGGATACGCCATGAACGCCTTACCCGCCGCGGACGCCCTCGAAAAATACTTCCTCGAAGCCCGCAGCCGTCTACTTGACCTGGCGGCGGTCCTCGATCGCATCGGCCGCGGCGAAGGTAGTTCGACCGTCGTTCAGGACGCTCGCGTGACTCGCATTCGCGAGGCTTTAAGCGTTCTCCAGAAGTCGCAGAATGGCCGTGCGGAACAGATTCAGCAACTGTTTTCGCTCGCCTACGACCCGAACTGGAAGCGGCCCGACCCGCGTTAGGGCTTGCTCACGGGGCCGGCCGTGGATACTAGTTGAGATCACAGACCATCTTCTGATCCCAGACCGACGGGGCATCCGCCCCCCGTCGGTGCGAGGTATCCTTCCCATGCCGATCAAGGTCACGTGCTCTCAGTGCGGGGGCATTCTGCACGCGCCCGACGACTCCGCCGGGAAGAAGGGGCGGTGCCCGACCTGCGGCACCGTGCTGACCATCACAGGCGAGACGGTGCCGCCGAGTCAGTTCGGCGCACCCGTTGCCGCTGCAGCCGCGCCACGGCACACTCCGCCGGTGTCTAACCCGTGGGGAAGTCTACCGGGCGGGCCAGAAGAGAAGTACCCGGCGGTGCCACTCGGTCCGGCCGTGGGGGGGCCGAAGCCGACCTACGAACTGGCGAAAGATTCGCCCCGCCCGGCCCCGATGCAACCCGACCCGGTCCCCGCGAGCCACGGCAGCCGCGTGCCGCCCGACCCGCGGAAGTATTCGGTGCCCGACCCGTTCGCGAAGCCGGGCAAGCCGAACGACGAGCAGGCGGTCACGAACCGCAAATGGCACAAGGTCCGCCGCGGCCTCGGCTGGCTCCGCGTGGGCGTGTTCTTCTTGGTGCTCGGCGTCATCGGGTACGCCGTCGTGCCTGCCCTTCAGGCGTACAACGTCGGCCTGCCGAGTCAGTCGCCGGGGTGGTTGAAGATCGAGGGTTACTCGCAGTCGGATGAGATTCGGCTGTTGGCCAGCGTCGGCCCGCTCGTGTTAGGGTTGTTGTGCTTCGTCTTCGGCCGGATGGGCATCTCGGCGGCCCCGGCCGCGTCGCACGCCCGCGGCTTGGCCGCTTTCTCGTCGCTCGCTACCGTCTGCGCATTCGGCGGCTTCCTGGCGTTCGCGATTATCACCGGGCTGGCCATGAAGGACGGCCGCGTGATCCCGCAGTTCACGCCGGACCTCGGCAAGCCCACGGCCACGGCTCCGCTCGCCGCGAAGATCACCAACTGGGCCGAGGGTCTGTTCCTGATTCCCGACGAGACGGCCGGCCAAATTCAGGGCTTGGGTGCGGCGGCGTTCGTAGTGTTCGGCCTGCTCGCCGAAGTCTGGTTTGTGGCTGCCCTCGGCCGCATGGCCGCCTCGCTGCACAACT
>JBBQCQ010000726.1:0-2454 GCA_038318835.1 Gemmatales bacterium
ACACGGCCGAGAAAGTTCGCGATGGCCTGAAGCAGAAGGCGAAGAGTCTCTTCGACCTCGCGGCTGCGGCCCTCAAGGCGAACGACCAGAAGCGGGCGCAGCAACTCATCCGCACCGTGGAGATCATCGCCCCCGGATACGCGGGGTTGCGAGATCTACAAGGGCAACTCACCGGGGCGTACACCGTGCTGTACGTCGGTGCCCGCCACCTGCCGGAGCGGATGACACCCCTGACGGCGCGGTTCGCCAGCGAGCGGGAAGCCGTCGACCTGATCTTCGAGCCGCTGCTGGAAGCCCTACCGGACGACACCTACGGAGTGAAGTACAGTCCGGTGCTGGCGAACGCGATGCCGACGGCCGGCGGGCTATCCCGTGACTTCACACTGGTGAAGACGGCCGAGTGGGCCGGCCTCGGCCGCGAGTATCTGGACGCCTCCGACGTGGCCGGCACATTCAAGGGCATCCGCGACAAGTACCGACACACCTGGGAGGGCGAGCATATCGACTGGCTCACCGATCAGGTTCGCGTCGGCGACCGCACGAGTCTGCGGATCAACTTCGCCAGCGGTCACCCGTTCCCACTCTCGCTGATGACCACGAAAGTGCTGCCGAGTCGGTGGCTGACCGCCCAGAACAAGCAACTCGACGACCTCGTGTTCGCGATCAAGCCGTCGGGCACGGGGCCGTATCGCCTCGTCGGTGCAGGGAAGCCGATTGACGGCCCGCCGGAGGTGGTGTTCGCCCAAAACCCGACGTTCGCCCGCCGGGCGGGCCGCCTCGGCCAGCCGTACATCAAGGAAATTCACTTCATCGACGTGACGAAAGTCGCCGACTCGGCCGCCCTGTTCCGCTCCGGGCAACTGCACTTCATCCCCGACGTGCCGACCAGCGAGATGGCGAAGTTCACCGCCCCGGCCGCGAAACTCAACGGCCTCGTCGAGGTGGTGACGGCGGCCACGAATCGGCGCATCCACCTGCTCGCGATCAACCACCAGCGGCCGGAACTGAACAGCGTGGCCTTGCGGCGGGGGTTGGCTCACGCCATCGACCGCGAGGAGATTCTCGACAAGGTCTACCGGGCCGGGTTCCCGCAGTTCCACAAGGCTCTCGTTGGCCCGTTCCCGCCGAACTCGTGGGCCATCCCGAAGGCGGCCGGGTCGGTGCCGCCACCGCTGTTCGATTCGAGCCTGGCGCAGGCGAAGCTTTCCGAGTACGCCGTTCGCGGCACCGAGAAGACGCTGACGCTCGTGTACTCGACCGACGACCCACGATCGCGGGCGGCGTGCGAGATGATGCGGAAGCAGATCGAATCGGCCGCGGCCACGGCCGTGAAAATCGCGATCAAGCTCGAAGGGCTACCGGCGGCCGACTTCCACAAACGGGTCTACGAGGACCGTAACTTCGACCTGGCCTACGTGCCGTTCGACTACCGCGACGAATGGTACCCCTACGGCCTCGGTTTCCTCCTGGACCCCGAAGCCCAGGACACGGGCGGGCGGAACTTCATGCGATACCCACCGCGCACGATCTCCCCGACCCGCGAGGACAAGCTGTTCGGCCAGCAACTCGAAGAGGTCCGCCGGCACGCCGACTTCTCCGGCAAGCTGTCGCCGCAGACGCACAAGCTGCAACTGCGATTCGTGGAGGCGATGCCATTCATCCCGCTATGGCAACTCGACCGGCATATGGCCGTTTCGACGAAGCTGAAGATTTACCTCGATGACGCCGGCGACGCCGTGAATCCGAAGTGGCTGCCCCCCGACCACGTCTTTGCCGGCGTTGCCCGGTGGAAGCTGCTGGACTGAGGCTGTTTTTACCCTGAAGGGGTGAAAAAGGAGCCGCGCGACGACACCTCCGACACTTCCCGACATTTTTCCGCCGCCGATCGGCACGAACCGGGCCGCACTTCAGCCGTGTGTTCTAGAGTTCGAGGGTTACTACCTCGGATCGCGCGTTCGGACGAGATCGAGTCATGCCCTCGGTTGCGAATCGCAGTGAATTTTTGTCCCTGCTGGCGGAAAGTAAGCTCGTCGACGAAGACGTGTTAACACGCATTCGCGGCGCGGCCGACCTGCCCGACAGTCCGGGCGAGTGCGCCGAACAACTCATCCA
This sequence comes from Gemmatales bacterium, assembly GCA_038318835.1. Lineage (GTDB taxonomy): Bacteria > Planctomycetota > Planctomycetia > Gemmatales > Gemmataceae > Limnoglobus. The sequence goes on from JBBQCQ010000726.1 coordinate 2,113, forward strand.
CCAGGGTATCCTTACCCGGTTTCAGGCCAAGCAGTTGCTCACCGGCCGACACCGCGGGTTCGTCCTCGGTCCGTACCGCTTGCTCGACCAGATCGGCAAGGGCGGCATGGGCACCGTCTACCTTGGCGAACATGCCAAGCTCAAGCGGCGGGTGGCCGTCAAGGTGCTCGCCCGGGAGCTGGCCGAGAACAAAGTTTCGGTCGAGCGATTTCTGCGGGAGGCTCGCTCGGCGTCGGCCCTCACGCACGTCAACGTCGTCCGCGTTCACCACGTCGGCCAGGCCGTCGGCACGCATTACATCGTCATGGAGTACGTCGATGGCGTGACCCTCGAACAGGTCGT
>JBBQCQ010000727.1:0-2454 GCA_038318835.1 Gemmatales bacterium
CGCAAACAGCGCGAGCAATGGCAGGCGCGTCCTGACCTTGCTCGCGCTGCGGGCTTGTTAACCCAGTTCCCATATCTGGATCGGCGACGTGTTCGCGGGATACTCGCCGGCTTTGCCTTTCACGCGGCCGTTGCCGGAGGAGTTCGCGTTCGTCGCCGATACGGCGAGCAACCTTCCGTGGGCGTCGAGGCTGTGGCAGTTCGGCTGCTTCGTCGAGACGAACACTGGCTCCGGTTTCGGCGGCTGCCACATCAGCAGTTTCCCCTGGCCCGGCTGGCCACTGGTGACGCCCGCGAGATGGCCGTCGGACAGAAGCCGCAGGTCATGGACGAGGCCCTCGTTGTCGCCCGCTCCCTTCCAGGTCCAGAGCGTCTTGCCGGTGGCGAAGTCGAGGGCCATCAGCAGCGGGAACGCCTGCACGAAGCCGCCCGATTTCGGCTGGCAGCCGGCCGTGTAGAGCGTTTGGCCGTCGGCTGAGAACACAAGGCACCGCACGCCGCCCACGTCTTGAATGCGGTCGAGCAGGTGAAACTCCTTCCGCTCGAATTCGCGGACTTTTGTGCCGTTCTTCGCGTCGAACACGCGGATCGTGCCGAACAGGTCGCCGACCACGAGCGACCCTCCGTCCGGCGTGTACGCCAGCGAAAACAGGTCGGGGCCGATCTTGGTTTCGCGGAGCTTCTTGCCGGCCGCGTCCCACTGCCGCAGGACGCCATCACGGCTGACGGTGGCGACTTCGTTCCCACGCACGGCAACTCCCCGCAGCCAGCCGTCGTGAGCGGGCACGCTCCAGCGGACCGCGTCGCCGGCCCAGCAATTCAGCTTGCCCCAGGTGTCGGCCGTCAGCAGGTCGCCATTCGGCAGGAAGGCGAGGTCGGACACCCAGCCGTCGTGCCCCTTCAAATCTGCCTTCGGCTCGCCGGTCGCGGTCCAACGGCGGACGATGCCGTCGATACAAGCCGCGGCCAGTATGGTGCCGTCGGGACTGAAGCGAACCCGCGTCACCTGGCACGGCGGAGTGAGCGGCTTGCCGCGTTCCTTCGGGGTCATGCCAGCACCTCCTTCACCGCGTGCATCTCCTCGTGGGCGATCGGCAACGGCTGGCCGTTGTTGTAATACTTCGCCGTCTCCGGGTTGACGCCGAGTGCCCGATACCAGGTGTGAAACAGGTGGCCGATGTCGTGCGGTTCCGTGGCCACGTCGGTGCCGAGGGCGTTGGTCTTGCCGGCCGCCACGCCCGGCTTGATGCCGCGGCCGGCCATGCACACCGACCACGCCTCCGGCCAGTGGTCGCGGCCGAGGTGCCCGTTGATCCACGGCGTACGGCCGAACTCCGACATGGCGATGACCAGCACGTTGTCGAGCATTCCGCGGTCGGCCAGGTCTTGCAGCATCGCCGCGAACGGCTTGTCGAACTTCGGCACGAGGTTGGCGTGCCCGTTGAAGTTGTCGCCGTGCGTGTCCCACCCGTAGGAGGTGACTTTCACGAACGTCACGCCTTCTTCCAGCAACCGCCGGGCGAGCAGCAGATGCCGGCCCAGGTCGTGCGAGCCGTAGCGGTCCTGGTCCTTCTGCGGCAGCTTCGACAGGTCGAACAACTCCATCCGCTTCTGGAGTTGGGCCGCCATCGCGAAGGCGAAGGTGTTCGCCTCCGTGGTGTCGGCCTTACGGTTCGCTGAATAGCGTTTGTCCGCGAGTTGGCGAAGCTCGTTCCGCTCGGCGTCGTCGACCGCGGTCAGGTCGGCGGGGCGAAGCAGGTTCTCCGGCGGCTTGCCGTCCCCCAACGCGAGCGCGCCGTACTTCGGGCCGAGGAAGCCGGCGTCCTTGTAGATGAACCCGCCGTTCATCGGCTTCACCCACACGTAGGGCGGTAGGCCGCTGTCGCCGGGGCCGAGCCAGCGGGCCATCGCCGAGCCGAGGAACGGGTACGTCACGCCGCGGTTCTTCGGGTCACCGCGTTGGATGCGGTCCACGCCGGCCGAGTGCGAGTTGTCTTGCGTGCTAACGCTGCGCACGAGCGCGAGCCGGTGCATCTGCTTCGCCGTCTCGGGCAGCAGTTCCGAGACGTGAATGCCGGGCACGCTGGTCGGGATGGCCCGGAACGGGCCGCCGAAGGTGGTGTTCGGCTTCGGGTCCCAGCTTTCGAGTTGACTCAGGCCGCCGTCGAGCCAGACGAACAGCACCTGCCGGCGGTCTTTGCGAAGCTGCTCGGCGATCGCCGGCGTCGCAAGCGTGCCGAGGGCCGCCGCACCGAGGAAGGCGCGGCGGCTGACGCGATGATCGAGCGGGGTACAGAGCGAGTTCCGCATGGCTGGTCTTCCAGTAGGTCGGCCCTGCCGGGGCCGACGGCGTTCCTCCCGCGGCCGGCTCTCGGACTCGGGAGAACGCTCTCCGCGGGCGGGAAGGGTCGGCCCCGGCAGGGCCGAACTACTTCAGTGGTTCACCCCGAACTCC
>JBBQCQ010000728.1:0-2451 GCA_038318835.1 Gemmatales bacterium
GATCCGGCGTTCCAATCCCGCGTCCTCCGCGTTCCGTTTTCAGATTTTCACTTCCCGTTAGCCCGTCGCCGCTCACTCGTCCACAATGGCGGTACGTCTCTCCTCTCGGTGCGGCCCCGATGCGGCATCTTCCCTTTGCGTTCTTGCTGTTCGCCCCGATGCTCGCGGCTCAGGAGTTGCCCGCCGGTGCGGTCGCGAGGTTCGGCTCGCCAGCCCTGCGGCATGGCGAACGACCGCTTGCCCTGGCCCTCGATGCCGAAGGGAAACGGCTCGTGTCCGGCGGCCCCGACGGTGCCGTGAAGCTGTGGGATACCGGCACCGGCCGGTTGCTCGGCAGCTACAAGGTAAAGGACGGGTACGCATCATCGGTGGCGATGTCGGCCGACGGCACGCGCATCGCCGCCCTCTTCGCCGACAACCTCGTGCATCTGCTCGACGCGAACACGATGAAAGCGACGCGGACCATCGCCTTGCCCAACGCCGACGTGGTCGCCCTGTCGGCCGACGGCAAGATGATCGGAGCCATCGTCACGCGGTCGATCCTGCACGTCTACGAAGCCGACAACGGGCTGGAACGGCTCCAGGCGATGGCGGGGAAGGCCGTCGCGTTCGCGCCGAACGGCGCGCGGCTGGCCCGCGCCGAGACGGGCGAACAGGTGCGGACCACCGACGTGCTCAGCGGCGAGACGCTCAGTTCCTGCACGCATCTGAGTGCCGACGGCGTGACGAAACTGGCGTGGTCGGCCGACGGCGAGACGCTGCTCTCGGCCGACGCCGGGCCAACCGGCCGCATCCGCCTCTGGCGGCCGGGGCAGGACAAGCCGACGGCCGAGTGGGTGGCGAGCGGCGGCACCGCCTTCTTCGCGAACGAGTCGATCGTCGGCCTGAACGACAAGCGTGTGGTCGTGTGGGACTGGGCCGGCAAGAGCGTGCGAACCTTCGGCGAGAACGTCTCGGTGCTGGCGGTGTCTGGCGATGGCAAGATTGCGGCCACGTCCGGCCCCGAACCGCGGATCGCCCTCTGGGACGTGGCCACCGGCCGACAGCGCTGGACCGAGCCGAACGACCTGGGCGTTGTCCGCGATCTGGGCACCGCGGCCGACGGTTCGATTTGCGTAGCGTCCGAGCGCGGCATCGTCACCTGGAAGCCGGGCACCGAGCCGAAGCCGCTGGTGCGAATGCCGCCGGCCGCGCTTGTCGTAATCGGCCGCGTGAACTTGCTGACCGTCGGCGACCAGAAACTGACCGTCTGGCCGAAGGCCGGCGGGTCGGCGAGTCGAGTCTTCGACCTGCCGTCGGCCGTGCCGATGGCCGCGTGTTCCTCGCCGGCCGATGGCCTCGCATTTGTAGCGTTCGAGGACAAGACCGTCCGCGGCTTCGACCCGAAAGCCGGGGCGGCCGTGTACGCCTGGGACACCCCCTCGCCGCTGTTGGCGATGACCGCTTCGACCGACGGTCGACTGCTCGCCGGCGTCGGCCGCGATGGCTTCGCGCGGGCGTGGGCACTCGCCGAAACGATGGGCGGCGTTCCCCGGCAACTCTGGTCGATCCGCGTCACCCGCAGCCTTCGGCCGTCGATCGCCATCACGCCGGACGCGAAGCTCGTGGCCGTCACGTCGGCCGTTCGCACGGACGTGTTCGAGGCCGCGACCGGCCGGCGGCGTTTCGGAGGCGAACGCAACTGGCACGATGGTCCGTTTCAGCCCGTGACGTTCTCGCCCGACGGGCGGCTGATGGCGGCCGGCACGCAGGGCAGCGCCGGCGGCGTAAACGTGTGGGACGTGGCCACCGGCACTCCGCTCGGTCGCTTCGAGGGCGGCTGCGGATCGGTGACGAAGTTGCTGTGCCTGCCCGACTACCGCATCGTGTCGGCGGCGGTGGACGGCAACGTGCTCGTGTGGGAGATGACCACGAAGCACGCCGCCCCGACCGATGCCGAACTCGCGACCGCGTGGGACAAGCTCCTCGTTCGCGATGGCAAACTCGGCTTCGAGAATGTGCAGACGCTCGCGGCCGGCGGCGAACGCACGCTCGCCATCGTTCGTCGGGCGGCGGTCGAGAGTGTGGCCACCGAGCGGAAGGTCGCGGTGCTGTTGAAGGACCTGGGCAGCCCGCAGTTTGCCGCCCGCGAGACGGCCCAGAAGGAACTGTTGAAGCTCGGCATCCTGGCCGGCCCCGCGGTGGCCGCGGCGGCCGAGACGAACCCGGACCCGGAAGTCGTGCGGCGGGCCGAGAAGCTTTCGGCCCAACTGGAGAAGGACGGCCACATCATCCCGAAGTACGGCCCCTTCGGCCACGCCCTGCGCATGGACCGCGCGGTGTGGGCACTGGAGTTGATCGGCACGCCGGCCGCGGTGAAGGAGCTGGAAACCGTGCGCGACGCGAAGGGGTCGGCCAGCGACGACGCGGCCGCGGCACTGGGGCGTTTGAAATTGGCGAGCCGTGGACCCG